>JABWAM010000288.1 GCA_013360985.1 Verrucomicrobiia bacterium
GGCGCCGCGGCCGCGGCTGGAGTCCAAAATGTGGCGCGGGCGTCGCATGTTCCTCGACCGAGGATGGACTCCCCCCACGCCTGACGCGGGATTTGGGGCAGATCCTCCGGCTTGACAGACGCCGCCGTCGCCCCGATAAAGGGAATGAAACCATTCCTTCGTCCGCGCATGCGCCCCGGGCGGGGCGCGTTGTTTCGGCGTTGATCGCTTCCGCGAAAATCTGCGGGAGGTTCGGTGACGGGCCGGTGATGGGTTCCCGTCTTAAGGGCAGCGATTGAAATGCAAGACGCATTGCACAGTGAAAAAGTCTCGGTGGAGAGGAAAATCTTCTTCTTCGATCTCAAGGAAAATCAACGAGGCCGTTTCCTTCGGATTACCGAAGACGTCAATGGACGACGGAACGCCATCGTCGTTCCCACCGCGGGACTCGAGGACTTCCGTCGAGCGCTCCTCGCGATCATGGATCGCGACCAACATCTCGGCTCCTCCGATCCCTCTCCGGCGCCTCCCCCCGCGTCCACCTGAAGCGAATTAGGCGCCTCCCGCGAGTTTTCGCGCGAGACAGCAGGCCAGCAGGGCTTCCTCGCGCGTCAACGCGGCGTCCTCGGCGCGCGCGGCGTCGAGAAACGCCTCGCACAGGCGAAACCCGTAGAGCCAGCGCGAACGCGTCGGCTCGATCGTCGCCAAAGTCCGCCCAAGCGACTCGCGCGCCGCCTCCGCCAGCGCCCCTCGCCAAAGCGGCAAACCTTCCGCGCGCGGCGGCGCGGCCACTTCGATGGCCACCATCGCGGCAAACGTGAAGCCGAGGGTCGCCTCGCGCCAACGGCCGGCGACATAGGCCTGCTGCGCCTCGCCGTAAAGCGAACGCGCGGCGATCTCCGTTTTCCTCCCGCGATGAAAAGGAGGAACTCTCGGAGCGCTCGCCAACGCCTGATCCGCCACGGCGCTCCCCGTGACCTTCAACTCCTGCTGCAACACCGAGTAGAAATCCTCGGGCGCCACCGTCAATCGCGCCAGAGCGATCGCCGCTTCCCATCGCGGGATGTCTCCGCGGCATCCACGCACGAACGCGAGACACGGCGCCACGGCGGCGTCGTCCGCCAGCGCGCACCAGGCCTCGAAAGCCGCCGAGCGAACAATTTCGCTCTCCCGCTCCTGAAGGGCGATCCCCTTCACCCGATCGAGAGCGGCGCGATCCCTCAACGCCGCCAGCCCGCGCAGGGCGGGCAGCCGAAACGCCGGGTCCTCCAGCGCGGCGAGCAGGAACGGCGTCGCCGAAGAATCCCCGAGTTTTCCGAGCGCCTCGATCGCTTCCGTCTGGATTTGCAGTTCCGAGGAGGAGGCGGCCGCGATGAGGCTCGGCGCGCTGGAGGGATCGCCCACCTCGACCAACGCGCGCACCGCGCCGCGGCGGACTTCGAGGCTCGGATCGCGCAGCGCCCGCAGCAGCGCCTCGCTCGCAATCGAACTGGGCGCGCCCTCCAACTCCCGCACCGCGTCCACGCGCTCCGACTCCTCGACCCCTTCCTCGAGCACGTAGCTATGGTGCACCACCTTGAAGGGATTCGCGTCCATAAGCCGACGGACGAGCACCGCCGGCGTGGCGCCCGCCGCCTCCCGGAAGCGGAGCGGCAGGCCGCCCAGGCTCAGGAGCCGCAGCGTCCCCTCGACGAGAAAAAGGATCTCGTAGCGTCCCAAGGGAAGCGTCGCCTCGAAATGCTTCATCACCGCCAGCAACGCTCCGCCCGCCAGCGGTCCCGCCGCCGTAAAAAGTCCGCTGACTCCCTGGAAAAGCGATACCGCCAGAGACCGCGAATGCTTCGGCCCCACGCGCAGCAAGATCGAGACGACCGCGTTCTCGGATCCCGCGTTGAACAACCCCATCCAGAGTTGGACTCCGAATAAGGTCGCGCGCGGATGCTCCGCCCCGAAAAACGCGACGGCAAACGGCCAGATCGCGAGCGCCACGCCGCAAAAACGGAGCACCGCAGCATGTCCAAGCCGGTCTCCGAGAAATCCCCAATAGCGCGCCGTCACCCACCGCATGAGCCACATGACGCTCGCGGCGAATCCGATAAAGAGCTGGGAGACCCCCATCTCCAAGAAATGAAAGACGAGGAAACCGCTCGCGATCGCCGTCGCGAAACCCACGATGCTGTTGTAGATCAGCAGGCGCCGGCTGTCGGAATTCTGAAAAACTTGGAGCAGCGTGGCAATCGTCCCGCTCCGCGCGGGTGCTTGGACCGGTTCCACCACGTGGCGGTGGAGCACAACCTCCATCTCCCCCAGAAGGCCCGCGAGGAGAAAGAGGACCGCGTACGGCCAGAGCGCGCCGCCCCCCGTGAAATGGTCCACGCACCAACCGACGGGAATCGCGAGAACCTGAAAGAGGCTGAAGATCCCTACGCGCCGCGCCCAAAACGCGCCCGAGCGTTCTTTGGGGACCAAATCGGCCATCCAGGAGAGCCACAGCGGCGAGGACATCGACCCGAGCGACGCGCTGAGGAAGAAAACCGAGAGAAAGAGCGTCAGCAAGAAGGAATCGTCGAGAACTCCCGCCAGCAACGGCGTCGCGGCGAGCGGCAGCCAGATCAGCCGATGCATGCTTGCCAGCCAAAACCAGATCGGCCGCCGCTCTTTCAAGCGATGGAGGAAGAGCATCACGACAAACTGCAGCCCGAAGCCGAGCATCGGCAGCGTCGTCAGCAGCGCCACCTGAAATTCACTGGCATGAAGCTGGCGCAGCAGGCCGTTCAGAAACTGCGGGGCGATGCAGACCACGAAGAACGACCCAAACATCGCGGCGGTGATGCTTCGCCGCATTCCTTGGGACACCTCCAACGGCGTCGGCATTCTGGAGGCTTCTGTCATCGGAAAAAGAATCCTTCGGCCGATTCCACGCGAGCTGTCGCGCGCGCCCGCGCGGCGTCTCGGCGGCGACTCAACGCGCGGGAGGCGTCTCCCGAGCCAGATCGCGGGCGACCACCCGAGCCGCGTTGCGCAGATTCCGATCCTCCCGCGCGTCCTGCGCCATGCGTTCCACGGCGGGAAGCGCGCCGGCGTCGCGAAGCAGGCGCGCCGCGAGAA
>JABWAM010000289.1 GCA_013360985.1 Verrucomicrobiia bacterium
CGGTCGCGAAGCGAGGGAGGGCGCCGCCGCCGGCGGCGCCGCGGCCGCGGCTTGAGTCCAAAATGTGGCGAGGGCGTCGCATGTTCCTCGACCGAGGATAGACTCCTCCACGCCTTACGCGGGATTTGGGAGCCGCCTTCCTGCTTGCCAAGGCGCACGACGGCATCCGAGGATTCGGCCATGCCAGAACTCAAACGCATCGGGGTCGTCGGGTGCGGAGCCATCGGCGGCCAACTCGCCCGTTCGATCTCGCAATTCTTCCAAGATCGCGCGCGGCTCATGGTCCTCTGCGATCTCGACGCGCGCAAGGCGCAGAAGATCGCCAACGAACTCTCGCCGCCGCCCGACGTCCTTCCGATCGATTCCGTGCCGGTGCATTGCGACCTGATCATCGAAGCCGCGAACGGGAGCGTCGTCCGCGAGCTGGCGCCGAAGGCGCTCGAGATGGGGCGCGACGTGATCGTGATGAGCGTCGGCGGATTGGTGGAAATTTACGAAGAGGTCTTCGCCCTCGCCCGACGCAAGAACGCGAACCTCTGGATTCCGAGCGGCGCGGTGGCGGGAATCGACGGACTCGAGGCGGCGATGACTGGAGGCGTCACTTCCGTCCGCCTCACGACACGCAAGCCGCCCGCGGCGCTTCACGGCGCGCCGTATCTGGAGGAAAAAGGCCTGCGTCCCGCCGAACTCACGGAAGAGACCGTGATTTTCGAAGGAACGGCGCGCGAGGCGATTCGGGGGTTTCCCCAAAACGTCAACGTGGCGGCGACGGTCAGCTTCGCCGGGCTCGGCCTCGACGCAACGCGTGTGCGCGTCATCACGGGACCGGGAATCGCGACGAACTCCCACGAGATGGAAGTCGAGGGCGCCTTTGGACGAATGGTCACTCGCACCGAAAACGTCCCTTCCCCGCAGAATCCCAAGACAAGTTATCTTGCAGTTTTGTCCGCGTGCGCCATGTTGAATGAGATTCTCAACCCCGTCAAAGTGGGCACCTAAACCCGATTCGCGACATGAAACTCGGCGTCAATCTCGATCACGTCGCCACCCTGCGGCAGGCGCGTTACCGCGGCGGGAAAAAGGCGTCCGCGCGCGCCGAGCCCGCCCTTGCCGAAGCGCTCCACGCCGTCGAGCGCGCGGGCGCGCACGGCGTGACCCTCCATCTGCGCGAAGACCGCCGCCATATCCAGGACGAGGACGTCTGGATGATCAAGAAAGAGAGCCGTCTCCCGCTCAACCTCGAGATGTCGCTCGCTCCCGAGATCGTGCAGATCGCCCTCAAGCTTCGTCCCGAGGAAGCGTGCCTCGTTCCCGAGCGGCGCGAAGAGGTCACCACCGAAGGCGGCCTCGATGTCGTCCGCGCCGAGGCGCGCCTGAAACGCGTGATCCCACTGTTGCGTCGGCGCGGGATTCGCGTGAGCCTTTTCGTCTCCCCCAACCTCGATCAGGTGCGGGCTGCCGCCTCTTCCGGCGCCGAGATGATCGAGTTGAACACCGGCGCGTACAGCGACGCAGGCACGGCTTCGGCCCGCAAGAGCGAACTGAACCGCTTGATGAAAGCGGGACGCCTCGGTCATGCGCTCGGGTTGCGCATCAATGCGGGGCATGGCCTCAATTACCGCAACCTCGGGCCGGTCCTCGCAATTCCCTACCTCGAAACGCTCAACATCGGTCATGCGATCATCAGTCGGGCGCTCCAGTCGGGGCTCGAGGACGCGATCCGCGACATGCTGCGCATCCTGCGCGCGCCTTGAGCGGGCGCGCAGCGGCCGCATGATCTTCGGCGTCGGCATGGACCTCATCGAGACCTCGCGGATCGAGGCTTCATGGAAGCGTTTCGGCAAGCGTTTTCTCGCGCGCGTCTTCCTTCCCGAGGAGATCGCCTATTGCCTGAGCATGAAGTTCCCCGCGCGCCATCTCGCCGCCCGATTCGCCGCCAAAGAGGCGGTCAGCAAGGCGTTCGGGACGGGGATCGGCGCGCAGCTCGGATGGAAAGACATCGAAGTTCGCCGAGACCCGAACGGACGCCCGTTCCTCCTCCTGCATGGCGGCGGCGAGCGGCTCTTCCGCGAATGCGGCGCGACGCGCGCGCATCTCAGCCTGACACACCACGAAACCGCGGCCGCCGCCGTGGCGGTCCTTGAATGCTGATGCGCCCCGCGCGGATCGAGCGCCTTTCCGTTCGCCGCTCTTTGGAATTGGCGGACGGAATCGCCGCCCTACAATGGCGGCTCGAACGGATGATCCTACGGCGGAAGGGGTGCGCGCCGACGGCACGATCCCCCGCTGCCGATGACCCGACCCGTCGGACTCCATGAAAATCGTCACTGCCGCCCAGATGCGGGAGCTTGACCGCCGCGCCCAGCGCGAGCGCGGCATCTCGGAACAGACGCTCATCGCACGCGCGGGACGTTCCGCCGCGGAATGGGCCGCCGCGCAATATCCGCCTTCCGTCCGTTTCCTTGTTCTCGCAGGAAAGGGGAACAACGGCGCGGACGCGCTCGTCGCGGGCCGTCATCTTGCGAAACTCGGCCGTCGCGTGCGCCTCTTTCGGGCGTGGCGAACCGCCGAAGCCGACGCCTTCGTCGAAAGGATCCGCCAGGCGGGCGACACTCAACATCCGTTCGTCGTGCTCGACGGCCTTTGGGGAACCGGACTCAATCGCCCGGTGGAAAACCCTCTCCGTGCATTGGTGGATGTCCTCCGCGATTCCCCGCACGCGGTGGTTTCCCTCGATCTCCCCTCCGGATTGCACCCCGACACGGGACGACCGTTCGACCTGGCGGCGCGCGCACGGCACACGCTCGCATTCGGATTGCCGAAGCTCGGGGTAGTCCAGGAGCACGCCGCCGACGACGTGGGCGAACTCCATGTCCTCGACCTCGGTTTTCCCGAGGATCTCATCGCTGAAATCCCTTCGGAACTCGACCTCCTCACGGCGGCGAACATCGCGCCGTTCTTTGCCGCGCGGAAACGCCGCGCGCACAAGGGAGACCTCGGTCGCGTCGTGGTGATCGGCGGCGCCGTCGGAATGGCGGGTGCGCCGGCGCTCGCCGCGCGCGCCGCCCTGCGCGCC
>JABWAM010000290.1 GCA_013360985.1 Verrucomicrobiia bacterium
ACCGGCGCGCTCCCTCTGCCCGCGCGGGCCGGCCCGAAGGCGTCGGCCAAGGCGAAGGCGCCCGAGGCGCCGAACGGACCGTTCCGCCTTCCGCCCCTTCCCTACCCGAGCGACGCGTTGGAACCGGCGATCGACGCGCCCACGATGCGCCTGCATCATGACCAACATCACGCCGCCTACGTGGCCAATCTCAACAAGGCGATCTCCGCACATCCCGAACTCGGCGCGAAACGCGTGGAAGACCTCGTCCGAGATCTCGACGCGATCCCCGAAGACATCCGCGCCGCGGTACGCAACCACGGCGGAGGCCATCTCAACCACACGCTTTTCTGGCAAATGCTCGCCCCGCCGAAAGGCCAACTCCCTCCCAAACCTCTCGCGGAAGCGATCGAAAAAGATTTCGGCGGCCTTCCGAAATTTTTCGAGGCGTTCGACAAGGCCGCGCTCACCCTCTTCGGCAGCGGCTGGGCCTGGCTCAGCCTCGATCCCAGCAGGAAACTCCTCGTGGAAACGACGCCGAACCAGGACAACCCCATCTCGCGAGGTCGCGTGCCGTTGCTCGGCCTCGATGTCTGGGAGCACGCCTACTACCTCAAATACCAAAATCGTCGCGCAGATTACGTCGCCGCCTTCCGCTCGATCATCAACTGGGCGTTTGTCGCCGACCGTTATAAAGCGGCCACCGCCTGACCCTCTCGCACAAAGCTGCTCCGCGGATTCGAGCGGCGACGCGTCCGCGCCTCTCCCGCCGGACCGCCGGCGTTATTCCAGGACTCCGCCCTTGCTGGCGCTCGTCACCATGCGCGCGTAGCGCCCCAGCCATCCGGTGGCGATCTTCGGCGCAGGCGCTTTCCAGGCCGCCCTGCGCCGCGCGATTTCCGCTTCGTCCACTAGGAGGGAAATCGTCCGCGCGGGGATGTCAATGCGAATGCGATCGCCGTTTTCCACAAGCGCGATCGGCCCGCCCTCGGCGGCCTCGGGGCTGATATGCCCGAGGCATGTCCCCGCCGTGCCGCCGGAGAAACGCCCATCGGTGATGAGCGCCACCTGTTTGCCGAGGCCCTGCCCCTTGATCTGCGAGGTAGGCGCCAGCATCTCCGGCATGCCCGGCCCGCCGCGCGGTCCTTCGTAGCGGATGACGACCACGTGGCCGGGTTTCACCTCGCGTTTGGCAAGCGCCGCGAGGCAGGCGTCCTGCGAATCGAAGACGATCGCGCGGCCCTCGAAGACATGGCATTCCGGCTCGACCGCCGCCGCCTTGATCACGGATCCCTCGGGCGCCAGGTTTCCGAAAAGCACCGCAAGCCCGCCGTCCGCGGTATAGGGATCTTCGATGCGGCGGATCACCGCGGCGTCCTTGATCGCGGCGCGCGCGATGTTCGCGCCGAGCGTCTTGCCGGTGCAGGTGATCGCGTCGAGGTGGATCACCCCCTTTTTGCGCGACAGTTCCTTGAGGACCGCGCTCACGCCGCCAGCGCGGTTCACGTCCTCGATGTGCACGTCCGCCCGCGCAGGCGCCACCTTGCAGATGCACGGGGTGCGCGCCGAGATCTCGTTGAGCCTGCGGAGCGGATACTCCACGCCCGCTTCGCGCGCGAGCGCGACGGTATGCAGCACGGTGTTCGTCGAACCGCCCATCGCCATGTCGAGGGCATAGGCGTTGTCGAGCGATTTCTCGGTCACCAGGTCGCGCGGACGAATGTTCTTTTCGAGGAGCGCCATGATCCGTTTTCCCGCGGCGCGCGCCAGCGTGCGCCGCGCCGCGTCCACGGCGAGGACCGTTCCGTTGCCGGGAAGGGCCAGGCCGATCGCCTCGAGGAGGCAGTTCATCGAGTTGGCGGTGTACAGTCCGGAGCAGGAACCGCAGGTGGGGCAGGCCAGCTTCTCGATCTCGAGGAGCTGTTGCGTCGTCATCTCGCCGCCCTGAACTTTCCCAACCCCTTCGAAGATGCTGATCAAATCGGAGGAGGTCCCATCGGGATTCTTTCCCGCCGCCATCGGGCCGCCCGTGACGAAGATGGTCGGGATGTTGACCCGCACCGCGGCGAGGAGCATGCCGGGCGTGATCTTGTCGCAGTTGGAGACGCAGATCATCGCGTCGAAACGGTGCGCCTCGACCATGGTCTCCACCGCGTCGGCGATGAGCTCGCGGCTCGGCAGCGAATACCGCATCCCGATGTGCCCCATCGCGATCCCGTCGTCCACGGCGATCGTGTTGAACTCGAACGGCACGCCGCCCGCTTTGCGCACGGAGGCCTTGACCACTTCGGCGAACTTTTTGAGGTGCACGTGGCCGGGAACAACGTCGGTATAGGAGTTGGCGATGGCGATGAACGGCTTGTCGAAGTCCGCTTCGGTTCGAATCGTGCCGGTCGCCCGAAGCAGTCCCCGATGCGGCGCGCGGTCGAACCCTTTTTTGACGAGGTCAGATCTCATGCCGTTAAACGTGAAGGAATCTCCGGAAAAAGACAATTGCCGGGTCGTTTTTGACGGGTCAAGCGGCCGCCGGATCCGCCGGCGAACCCCGGACGCCGCCAGGCGCGACGCGCTCAGGAAAGCGCGAGCTTCAGGGTGACAATCTGGAGTGGCCCCATCTCGAACGTCGCGCCTCCCGCGATCCAGGGGAGATCGCTCTCTTCGTCTTCGAGCAGGTTGCCGCGGGCCGCGCGCGCCCAGGGGAAACTCCGCGCGGGATACGGATCCTCACGCGAAACCAATGCGTGGACCAGCGCGACCCGAACTGTTCTCCAATCCGCGCGGGACGATAGGTCCCCCGCATCGCCTCCTCGAATGGGATGCGTTCCGGTGCGGAAAATCCGGCGACCTCCACCGGATGACGATCCGAATAAATCCTGGCCCCAAGCCTTTTTTCAAACTCCTCGAACCGCAGGAGCGTCAGCGCGCGATGCTTCTGCATGATGGCGCGAGGGTAAAAAGAATCCGATGTCGCCGTCCAATCCCAAGCATGCCCCCAAATCCCCGCGTAAGGCATAGGGAAACCCATCCTCGATCGAGAAATGCGTGACGCTTCTCCAACATTTTGTGGTGAAGCCGCTGCTGCGGCGCC
>JABWAM010000291.1 GCA_013360985.1 Verrucomicrobiia bacterium
GTCTTCCACCGTGATGATGTTGTACTGCGGCTGGTTGACCTCGGCGAGGGCGGTGTACAGGGTGCGGGTCTTGCCGGAACCGGTCGGGCCCGTGACGAGGATCATCCCTTGCGGCTCGTTGAGCGCGCTCGTGAAAATCTTGTGTTGCTCGGGCGAAAGCCCGAGGTCGGCGACCGTGCCTCCGAGGGCCGACTTGTCGAGGATGCGCCCCACCACTTTCTCCCCATACTTCGTGGGAAGGAACGACATGCGGAAGTCGATGTCGCGCCCCGCCATCCGAATGCGGATGCGGCCGTCCTGCGGGAGGCGTCGCTCGGAGATATCGAGGTGCGCCATGATCTTGAGGCGCGAGATGAGCGCGCCCTGCATGGATTTGGGCGGCGCGGGATAATCGTAGAGGGCGCCATCCACCCGGTAGCGAAGCTTGAGGCTTTTCTCGTAGCATTCGAGATGGATGTCGCTCGCCTTGTCCTTGACGCAGGAGGCGAACATGAGGTTCGCGACGCGGATGACGGGCGCGGCGCCCGCGTCGGTGGCGGTAACGTCCACCTCTTCCAACGGCTGATCCTCGGAGATCTCGATCTCCACGTTCTCGTCGCGAATGATCTGATCGAGTTGCTGGCTATTCTGGGTGTCGAGGCTGGAAATCGCTTCGGCGACCATGTTCTCGGTCGCGATGAGCGGGACGACCTCGAGCTGGGTGATCTGCTTGACGTCATCGAGGGCCAGGACGTTGAGCGGATCGGCCATCGCGACATAGAGAAGATTTCCGAGCTTCGCGATCGGGAGGAGCTGATGATTGCGAGCGAGGTCGCGCGGGACCAGGTCGGCGACCTCGGCGGGAACCTTGACGCGCGCAAGGTTGATCGGCGCCGCGCCGAGCGTGCGCCCCAAGCTGACCATCATGTCCAGTTCCGTCACGTACTGGCGGTCGAGGAGGATCTTGAGGAGGCGCCCGCCCTGAGTTTTTTGCTGCGCCATGGCCTCGTCGAACTGGGCGGGCTGCAGGACCCCATCCTCGATGAGCGCGTCGGCGATGCGTTCTCCAAAAGATTTCATGGGCGCGCGGTCAACCGGTGATGCGGAAGACGCTCTTGAGCCGAGAGGTCATCTCCTCGGGAGTCGTGACGTACCATTGGACGCGGAGACCTTCCGAGGAGGCTTCGACGTGATGCTTGGCGCGAACATCGAACGGATTGACCGTGGCGACGAGGAGCGTGCGGCTGACCTGATCGAAGGGGAGGATGAGGTGGCGGAGGCAAAACTCGCGAGCGAGGAGGTTGGCGCGTCCGGAATCCACCTCGCAAATTCCGAGAGGGAGAAAGGGAAGCCGCGTCTTTTCGACGATGAGACCGAGGCTTTTCTCGATGGACGCGATGCCGCGCTCGGCGAGCAGGGCGAGCAACGCGGGCGCGGGGCGGTTGGCGCCGTTCTCGTTGAGGGCGGCGTTGATCGCCGCGAGGAGGTCGCTCCCATCCTTTTCGCTGACGAATTGGTTTTCCTGAAAAAAGCGGAGGAGGGCCTCGTTGCCGTCCTCGAACTGTTCAGCTTCGGCGAGCATCTGCTCGGCGGCGTCGGCGGCATCCTGATCCGCGCCGGCGGCGCCCGCCCCCGCCATCCGCTGCTCGAGATCGTTCAGAGCGGCCCGGCTCTCGGCGTCGTTCGGATGGCGTTGGAGGATGCCTTCGTATTCGAGAATCGCGGAAGAAAGCTGGCCGGCGGCGTGATAGGCCTGGGCGATCTTCTTGGAGGCGGCCACGGAATCGTCGTCGCGCCCGAGGTTGAAATACGCCTCCTTGAGAATCTCGAGCGACTGGATGTCGTTCGGCTGGGTGCGCACGACCTCCTCGAACATCTGCACGGTCTGAAGCAGATGTTCGGATTCGGCCCGGGATACGCGCGCTTTGGCCATGGAGGAGTCGGCAATTTACTCCGACGGCGCGTCGGGAACAAGTGCGGAAGCGCGGCCCAAATCCCCGCGTAAGAAACGAGAGAGTCCATCCTTGATCGAGAATCGCGTGGCGCCTTCACAACGTGTGGTGTTTCAGCCGCTGCGGCGGCGCCCTACCTCGCTTCGCGACAGAGCGGATTTTCCTCAAGCATGGACGATGGAAAGGGAGGGCGAGGCCGCCGGCCGAGCCGCCACATCCTTCTTGTGAGGAGTCCGGAATCTCGACACGCCCCACCCACCCGGTCCTCCATGGAGGCTGATGAGGGTTGCTCTCTGAAAATGGAGCTTATCTGTGGATTTGGGCGCGGCTCGCGTTTGACTTGCTCCCGCGCTTTCTCGAAACTCTCGCAAGATGAGCACAGCCGAAAACTTCGTCTACGACTCCAAGATCGAAGGCAACGTCGTCCTGACGCGCCTCGATGCGGCGATCAACTGGGTGCGCAAAAATTCGCTCTGGCCGATGCCGATGGGATTGGCCTGCTGCGCGATCGAGCTGATGGCCGCCGGCGCGGCGCGCTACGATATCGCGCGTTTCGGCGCCGAGGTGATGCGCTTTTCGCCTCGCCAATCGGATCTGCTCATCGTGGCGGGGACCGTCACCTACAAGATGGCCTCGGCGTGCCGACGGCTCTACGACCAGATGGCGGAACCGAAATGGGTGATCGCCATGGGCGCGTGCGCCTCGACCGGCGGGATGTATCGCAGCTACGCGGTGCTTCAGGGAATTGATCGCCTGCTCCCCGTGGACGTGTATGTCTCCGGCTGTCCGCCGCGTCCGGAGGCGCTCCTCGACGCGCTGATCAAGATGCAGCGCAAGATCGAGCAGGAGCCCTCCTTCCGCCGCCTCAAGGCGGCGTGAGCGCGCGCGGCTTCCCGTAGGGGATCGGATCGATCTCGGCTTCGAAGTAACCGACGCGCCGCGCAGCGGCGAGCACGCGCGATTTCAGCGGTTCCGCCAGCGCGCGCCCGAGCTCCGCCTCTGCGAACTCGAACCGCGCCAGATCGCCATGATGGCGCAGGCGAAAAACCTGGAAACCGAGCGCGCGCACCGCCGTCTCCCCCGCCTCGACGCGCGCGAGCGCGTCGCGCGTGACGGCGGCG
>JABWAM010000292.1 GCA_013360985.1 Verrucomicrobiia bacterium
CTGGAGCATTTCCGTCTCGCGCCGCATCCGAATCTCAAGTTCGTTTTTCTCCCGAGGTATCTCCATTTTACGCGGAATCTGGAGGTCTCGTTTCAATCGCTGTTTCTGCATTACCTTCGCGAGCATGTGCGCCGCGGGAAGGGGAGGAGCGCGATCGACTTGATCTATACACGGCATCTGAAGGTGGCGGATTTTTGCCTGCGGTCGAATTTCGGGTTGCCGCTGGTGTTCGAGTCGCACGAGGTCTTTTCGTTGGGTCAGGTGGATTCTCCTCTGAAGTTTCGGCGACTCTTCGAGCAGGAGGAGTTCGTCTACTCGCGGATCAGCGGGTTGGTCACGATTTCCGAGCATCTCAAGGAGTATTTGCAGCAGCACTTTCCGCTTCGGGCGCCCGTGTTGCGGGCGTCGGACGGGGTGGATTTGCGCCTGTTCGGATCCTCCAACGGCGAGAAGGAAGATCCGAACCTCATCATTTACGCGGGGTCGTTGTTCGGTTGGAAAGGGGTGGACACGGTGATCAAGGCGATGCGCTATTTGCCGGAAAAACGTTTGCTGATCTTGGGGGGAACCCCGCGTCAGATCGAACAGAAGCGGCGTCTTGCGAAAGATTGGAAAGCCGCGGAGCGCTGCGAGTTCCGGGGATATGTGTCGCGCGCCGAACTGATCCGCACGCTCAGGAAGGCCTCGATTGGCGTGCTCCCGAACCATCGCGAGGAGATCAGCGAACGCTTCACGTCGCCGCTCAAGCTCTTCGAGTACATGGCGGCGGGAAAGGTCATCGTGTCGAGCGATTTGCCTTCCATTCGGGAGATCCTCGATGAAGAGGTGGCCTGGCTCTGCCCGCCGTCATCGCCCAAAAGCCTGGCGGAGGCCATTCGCGCGGCGGAGCGGGATCCCCTTTCGGCGAAGAGGAAAATCGAGGCGGGAAAGGTCCGCGTGCGCTCCTTTTCCTGGGAGCGCCGCGCGGAAACGATCCAAGCCTTTCTCGAGAGCGTTATGCGGGATCATGCGGCTCAGAAGCGGGGCGTTGGATCGGGAGGCGCCGAGGGATCTTCGCGCAGCCCTTTCGTCCGATAATTTCGCCGACGGCGAGAGGGCGTCGAATCAGCGAAACTGGAGGTCGTGAAGACGCCGGTAGAGCTTGTCTTGCGCGAGAAGCTCCACATGGGCGCCGTGCTCGACGATCCGGCCGCCATCCAGAACGACGATCAGGTCGGCGCGTTGGATGGTGGAAAGGCGGTGGGCGATGACGACCACCGTGCGGCCGCGGATCAACTCGTCCAAGGCTTGTTGAACGAGGCGTTCGGATTCGGTGTCGAGGGCGGAGGTGGCCTCGTCGAGGAGGAGGATCGCGGGGTTTTTGAGAATAGCGCGCGCGATCGCGAGGCGCTGCTTCTGCCCGCCTGAGAGCTTGACGCCTTTGTCGCCGACCACGGTGTCGTAGCCGTCCGGTTGTTGGAGGACAAAGTCGTGCGCGTGAGCGCGGCGCGCGGCTTCGAAAACCTCCGAATCGGCGGCCTCCATGCGGCCGTAAAGGATATTGTTCCGGATCGTGTCGTTGAACAGGACGGTATCCTGGCTGACCAGCGCGAGTTGGCGGCGGAGGGAGAGCAGCGAGACTTCGCGCAGGTCGGCGCCGTCCACCAGCACGCGGCCGCGCGTCGGATCGTAGAAACGCGGCAGGAGATTGAGGAGGGTGGTTTTTCCCGCGCCGCTCGGGCCGACGAGGGCGACGGTTTTTCCGTGAGGGATGCGCAGCGAAACGTTTTGAAGCACCCACTTGGCGTCGTAGCGGAAGGAGACGTCGCGCAACTCGATGGCCTCGCGGATCGGAGGGAGGCTTCGGGCGGCGGGGACCTCGGCAATCGAAGGGGCGGTGTCGAGAATGGATAGGACGCGGTCCGTGGAGGCGAGGCTTTTTTGGATGGTGGTGTGCAGCTTGCTGAGGTTTTTAATCGGGTCGTAAAGAAAGAAGATGCCGAGGAGCAGTTCCCAAAAATCGCCTGAGCGCATGCCGCGCTGGAAGGCGTAGAGAAGGGCGGCGGTCGCTCCGAGGGAGGCGACGATTTCGATGAGCGGGCTCAGGATGTTGACCGAGCGGACGATGCGCATCTGGAGGGCGAACTGGCGATAGGAGGTCTCCCAAAACTTTTTCGCTTCGTACGGCTCCATGTGGAACGCCTTGACTACGCGCGTGCCGGTGATGTTTTCGTGAAGGCGGGAGACGATTTCGCCTTGGCTTTCCTGGTGGAGGCGGCTCGATTTGCGGACCTTGCGCCCGTAGATCGCAATCGGGAGGATGCAGAGCGGCGCGAGGATGACGGCGGCGAGCGAGAACTTCCAATCTTTGAGGAGGAGGGCGGTCGCGATGGTGATCAAGGTGACGGGATGACGAACGATGTCGTTGACGACCGTAGTGATCGCCGACTGCGCCTGCTGGCAATCGCTGGTGATGCGGGAGATGAGGTCGCCGACGTTCGCGCGATTGTAGAAGTCGAGCGAGAGGCGTTGGAGGTGCTCGAAGACTTTCTGGCGGATGTCGGTGATGATCCGGTTGGCGACCCAGCTCGTGAAATAGGTGTTGAGATAACTCGTCACGGCGCGGACGACCATGATGAGCGGGACCATGGCGATGATGGTGAGCGCCTCGGAAAGCGGGGCGCGATGCTCGCCGAACACGTAGTCCCAGACCTTCGGCACGCCCTTCATGAGGGCGAGGCTGGAGAGGGCGTTGAGAATGCCAAAAAATTGGCCCGAGAGAAAGCGCGGGAGATAGGGTTTGAGGAACCCGAGCAGGCGCACCCAGTTGCGGAAACGCGCGGGCGCGCTGGAGGCGAAAGCCGACATCGTCTCGCGAGGGTAGCAGGCCGACCCGGCGGCGGCAACGCGCCCGTTGGGGCCCCAATCCCCGCGGAAGGCATGGGGAAGCCCATCCTCGCTCGAGAAATGTGTGACGCTTCTCCAACATTTTGTGGTGAAGCCGCTGCTGCGGCGCCGCCGGCGGCGGCGCCCTCCCTCGCTTCGCGACCGAGCGGATTTTCCTCAAGTA
>JABWAM010000025.1 GCA_013360985.1 Verrucomicrobiia bacterium
GTCGCGGCGCTCGATTCGATCCAGCTTCCCGCGCGAGGGATGGCGCAGCCTCCGACGCTGCTCGATCTGGCCTTCCGCGGCGTTCCGCGCGAGAAGAGCTACAGCGCGCCGCTCGCGCGGGCGGCGTGGGCGTCTCGGAAACCGGAACCGCTGCGCGGGCGACACCTGCTGGGGACCGATGTCCTTGGCAAGGACGTGCTCCATCAAACGCTCAAGGCGTGTCGCACGGCGCTGATCATCGGCGGCCTCACGAGCCTCATCTATATTCCGCTCGGCGTATTGCTCGGCATCGCGGCGGGTTACTTCAAGGGGCGCGTGGACGACGCGGTTCAGTTCACCTACAGCACGCTCGCCGCAGTGCCGAACATCCTGCTGCTCGTGGCGATCTTGATGGCGTTGGGCAAAGGGCTCGCGCCGATGGCGATCGCCCTCGGCGCGACCGGCTGGGTTGGCCTCTGCCGCCTCATCCGTGGAGAATCTCTGCGCCTCGCCGAGCGCCCCTTTGTGGAGGCGGCGCGCGCGCTTGGCCAAGGGCGTTGGGCGATCGTGACGCGGCATCTTCTGCCCAACGTGATGCATTTGGTGATCATCAATTTCGTGCTGGGATTTTCGGGGCTCGTCCTCGCTGAATCAGTGCTCAGCTACATTGGCGTCGGCGCCCCGGTGGGCGCCGCCTCCTGGGGATTGATGATTGACGGGGCGCGGATGGAGTTGAGCCGCGATCCGGTGGTCTGGTGGAACCTCGCGGCGTCCACTGGGGCGCTCTTTCTGCTCGTGCTCGCGCTGAACCTTCTCGGCGACGCGTTCCGCAAGGCCTTCGACCCGCGCGAGGGATAGCCGGCGGCGCGCGCCGTTTTGCTTGCGCTTTGCGCTTTCCGTCTTCAGATTTTGCGCCTCGATTTTTTCGCGTGTGAATCTCCACGAATACCAGGCCAAAGAAATCCTCCGAAAGTTCGGGGCGCCCGTTCCTCGGGGCGCGAGCGCCGCTTCGGTGGACGAGGCGGCGGCTATCGCGGAGCGGATGTTCGCGGACGGCGTCGGTGCCGTCGTGGTAAAAGCCCAGATCCACGCGGGAGGGCGCGGCAAAGGCGTCATCGAAGGGAGCGATCAGCGCGGAGTCCAGGTCTGTGGCGACGCCGCGACTGCGCGTCGGGCTGCTTCGCGGATGCTTGGGGGGTGTCTCGTCACCAAACAGACGGGGCCCGAAGGCCGCGTCGTCCGGCGCGTGCTTGTCGAGGCGGCGTCGAAGATTTCTCGCGAGCTTTATCTCGCGGTGCTTCTCGATCGGGGCACGGGGCGCCCCGTGATGATGGGTTCGCCGGCGGGCGGGATGGACATCGAAGAGGTCGCTGCAGAAACGCCGGAAAAGATCATCCGCGTGGATGTGGATCCCCTGCTCGGGCTGCAGGCTTTTCAAGCCCGCCGTCTCGCCGCGGCGCTTGCGCTCCGCGGCGAACTCATCCCGCAGGCGGTTCAGGCGATGCTCGGGCTTTACCGCGTTTTCTGGGAGTGCGACGCCTCGCTCGTCGAAGTGAATCCTCTCGTCGTCGCCGAGGGCGAGGGCGGCAAGCCGGCGATCATCGCCCTCGACGCCAAGATGAATCTCGACGCCAACGCGCTTTTCCGCCACCCCGACCTGCTCGCGTGGAGAGACCTCGGCGAAGAGGCGCCCCTCGAAGTCGAGGCGTCGAAGTTCCATCTCAACTACATCAAGCTCGACGGAAACATTGCCTGCATGGTCAACGGCGCCGGGTTGGCGATGGCGACGATGGACATCATCAAGCATTCAGGCGGCTCACCCGCGAACTTCCTCGACGTCGGCGGCGGCGCGAACCGCGACCAGGTCGCCGCCGCGTTTCGGATCATCCTCGCCGACCCGCATGTGAAGGGGATTCTCGTGAATATCTTCGGGGGGATCATGAAGTGCGACGTGATTGCCGAGGGCATTCTCGCCGCCGTCAAAGAGACCGGACTCAAGCTCCCTCTGGTGATTCGTCTCGAGGGAACGAACGTCGAAGCGGGCCGTCGGCTCTTGGCCCAGAGCGGCCTTTCCCTTCTCGCCGCCGACTCGCTCGCGGACGCCGCGAAGAAGGTGGTCGCCGCCGTTCAATGAGGGCATCCCGATGAGCATTCTGGTTGAGGCTTCCACGCGCGTTCTCGTCCAAGGAATTACCGGCAAGACCGGCGCGTTCCATACGAAGCAGTGCCTCGACTACGGGACGCGAATCGTCGCCGGCGTCACCCCCGGCAAAGGCGGCGAGACCTTCGAGGGGCGCGTGCCGATCTTCGACACCGTTCCCGAAGCGGTGGCCGCCACGGGCGCGACCGTTTCCGTGATCTATGTCCCGCCCGCGTTTGCGGCGGACGCCATTCTCGAATCGGCGGACGCCGGGCTCGATCTGGCGGTCTGCATCACCGAGGGCATTCCAGTGCGCGACATGGTGCGCGTGCGCCGCGCGATGGCGGGCCGCAAGACCCTCTTGCTCGGGCCGAATTGTCCGGGGTTGATCACGCCGGGGCCAGGGCCGAACTCCACCGGCGGCTGCAAGATTGGGATCATGCCGGGCTACATTCATCGCGCCGGACGCGTCGGCGTCGTCTCCCGCTCGGGCACGCTGACCTACGAGGCGGTTTGGCAGCTCACCTCGCTGGGCATCGGCCAATCCACGTGCATCGGGATCGGAGGCGATCCCGTCGCCGGTTTCAGCCATCTCGATGTGGTCAAGCGTTTCCACGAGGATCCGAACACGGACGCGATCCTCATGATCGGCGAAATCGGCGGCGCGGGAGAAGAGGAGGCCGCCGCATGGCTCAAGGCGAATCGGAAAAAGCCGGTCGCGGCCTTCATTGCCGGCGTCACCGCGCCTCCCGGCCGCCGCATGGGGCACGCCGGCGCGATCATCACGGGCGGGAAGGGGACGGCCCCCGCGAAGATCGCGGCGCTCCAAGAGGCCGGAGTCGCGATCGCGCCAAACCCGTCCGAGATGGGGCGGACCCTCGCCGCGCTATTGAAGTAGCGCCGCGGCGCGAACCGTCCATTCTCCGCGGCGTTATCCCGCCCGCAAACGACGCTTCTGCCAGTCGCGCGCCGCCGCGCGTCCGATCAGGTAAGCGGCGGCGGCCGCCAGCGACCCCAGGATCGCCGCGCCGACGAACATTGCGCGGAGGACCGGCCAACCGTGGTGGATCAGGTCGGCGAGAGACCAGGGTTCGGCGGAGAAATGAGGATGCAAACCGAGCGGGCGGCTCATCCGCCCCACTTCGTACTCAGCCATGAACATGAGCGGGAGAAGCGGGAAGACGAGGTCGTGGAGATGCAGGCCGATCATGCAGGAGAACGTGTTTCCTCCCACGACGAAGACGAGAGCCAGGGCCGCGACTGTCTGGAGCGGGATGATCGGGAAGAAACTGACGAAGACGCCGACCGCCAGTCCGAGCGCGATCTGGTGCGGCGTCGCCTCCAGTTGACGCAGGCGCGCCCACGCCTCCTTGATTTTCTCCTTCAAGCCGCGCACTCTGACAGCAACGCCCGCCCCTTTTTAGGAAGCAACCTTATTTCGACCATGATTCGCCCGTTTGTTCGCCTCACGAGTTTCGCGTTCGCCGCTCTCCTCGCGGCGCTTCCCTCCGCGCGCGCGGTTCCGACTCGCCCCTCCGCCGCACCGAATGAAGTCGCCGCCCTCGCGCCGAACGAGGTCGCCCGCCTTCTTGGCAACGCCTTCGCCGCCGTCGCTGAAAAGGTCAGCCCCGCGGTCGTCATTCTCACCGTCACCCGAAGGGGCGAGGACGCCGACCGGATGTTGTGGTCGCCTGAAGAAGCGCCCGAGGGGCCTTTCGATTCGCTCCCGCGCGGCCCGCGGCGCCTACCGATCCCGCGCGACTCCGGCGAGACGCAGGGCTCGGGTTTCATCGTGCGCGCCGACGGCTATATCTACACGAACTGCCACGTGATCCAGGGCGCCGAAAAGATCAAGGTCCGCCTCAAAGATGGGCGCACCTTCGACGCGCAGGTCGTCGGCGTTCCGGACGAAAAGACCGACGTGGCGGTGATCAAGATCAACGCGCGGGACCTGCCCACCGTCGAGCTCGGCGATTCCGACGCCATTCGTCCCGGCGAATGGACGATCGCCATCGGCGCGCCGTTCAATCTCGACTACAGCGTCACGGTCGGAGTCTTGAGCGGGAAAGTTCGCGACCATCTGGGGACCGCCATGTACGAGGAATATCTCCAGACTCAGGCGACCATCAATCCCGGCAACAGCGGCGGACCGCTCCTCGACATCGAAGGGCGCGTGATCGGCATCAACACCCTCATCCGCACCCGCAACGGCGCGGGATTCAGCTTCTACAACGCGAACGTGGGCTTCGCCATTCCGATCAAACTCGCCCAGAAAATCGGCACGCTCCTCATCACCAAGGGGCGCGTGGAGCGTCCGTGGATCGGCGTGGATATCCGCACCCTTGCCGAAGATCCCGAGATGAGGCCTTTTGTGAAGGGCCTCGAAAAGGGCGTGGTGATCAAAACGATTCGCCACGACGGACCGGCCCAGCGCTCCGGGCTCAAACCCGGCGATGTCGTGACGGCCATTGACGGGACGCCGGTGGCCACCGCGCGCGAGTTGCAGAAGCTGGTGCTGGAGCGTCAAGTCGGCCAGATGATTCGCCTCGCGATCGTCCGCAACGGCAAGCCGCTGACCGTGGAGGTGAAGACGGGGCTTCAGCCCGCGAGCATGCCGTTGACGCTGCGCCAGACGCCGAGTCTCGGCGGCGCGCTGGTTTACGGAATGATCCTGCAGCCGGTGACCAAAGAAGTCGCCGAACAGTACGCGCTTTCCGAGAAGAACGGCTTGCTGATCATGGAAGTGGCCGACGATTCCGCCGCCGCGCGCGCGGGGCTTGCGCCGGGCATCGTCATCACCGAGGTGGATGGGCGAAAGGTCGCCAGTCCGTTGGTTTTTCGCGAGGCGATGAAGAGGGCCGATCCCAAGCGCGGGGCGTTGCTCCAGATTTCTCGCGACGGGACCCGGAGCTTCGTCGTCCTGCGCATGCATTCCGACGAGGCCGAGCCTTCCAGGTAGGCAAGGCGGCGCCCATGGGAGGTCGCAGGCGGTTTGGCACGCGGCGCGGTTTACGGCTTGCGGCCGGGCGGGAGGCGTCCGAGGGGGGAGTCCGTTTGATGCACCCGCCCGCCATTTTTTTTCTTCATCGCGAGCGCTCCCTTTGGCTCTGCGGAATTCTCCATGCGTTCACGCATGCCTACACGACGGCGCTGATCCCGCTCTATCTCGTGATCCAGCACGGCCTCGGCCTCGCCGGCGAGGCGCAAGCGACCTTTCTCGTCACCGTCCTTGGATGGACCTATTGCCTGGCGAGCTTGCCGATGGGCATGCTCGCCGACCGCGCGGACCGCCGTTTTCTCCTCGGCGCCGGGCTTGCGGCGAACGGGCTGGCTTTTGTTGGCCTTTCGCAGGCGCCTTCTTACGGTTGGGCGATCGGTTTCGCCGTTGCCGCAGGGGTTGCGGGGAGTTTTTTTCATCCCGCGGCGACCTCCTGGATCGCCGACCTTTTTCCCGAGCAACGCGGGAAGGCGCTTGGGCGCGTAGCGATCGGGGCGTCGCTGGGGTTTTGGTTCGGACCGGCCTATGCGGGTTGGCGCGCGGCGACCGCAGGCTGGCGCGCGCCGGTGCTCGAGCTTGGGTTGATGGGAGTGGCGGCCGCGCTCGCCTTCTTTCTCCTCGCGCCGCCGGCGCCGGTGCAGCCGCATCCCTCGGAGAGACATCCGCATCGCCATCCGACGCTTTCACGGATCCGGTTCTGGTCGTTGATCGTTCTCTGCGGCGTGCTGTTCAGCTTCCGCGACTTCAGCGGCACGGGGATCGGGACGGGCATCTCCCTTTTCCTCCAGCATGCGCGCGGGTTCGACACGCGCGCCACCGGCGCGCTGATCGGCGGCATGTGCCTCGTCTCGTTGGTGAGCAATCCGCTCTTCGGAACGATGAGCGATCGTGTGCGCCTCCGCCTCGCAGCGGCGCTTCTCGGGATCGCGGCGGCATCCGCCGCGTTGATCCCCTGGGCGACGCGAGGCTGGCTCGTGGGGTTGCTGTTGGCTCACGGCTTTTTCTTCATGGCGAACTTTCCGGTCGTCGAGGCGGCGCTCATGGAGTCGGTTCCCGCCAAAGCGCGCGGGCGCGTTTTTGGATTATTCCTGACGATCTGCGGCGCCGTGGGCTATTTTTCTCCGTGGGCGGTCGGGGGATTCGTCCAACAAATGCCCGACCAAACGGCGAGATCGTACGCGCCGCTCTTTCTCGGCCTGGCCGCCTTGATGCTCCTCGCGATTTCGGCGCTCGCCGTTCTTCACGTCGTTCGCCATCGTCCCGCGCTCGCCGCCGCGGTCGGCGGATCCTCGCCGCCCGAGAACGGGATCAGCGGCTGACGACGAAGAGGGCCAGGTCGGCGAGGCGATTGATGTCGCCCCGCGCCTCGCGCCCCGTTTCGGTGTCGAGCCCGACGCGCTGGTGGACGCGGAAGCCGTATTTGCGACAGAAGACATCGAAATCCGAGATCGTCAGGTAACGAATGTTCGGCGTGTTGTGCCATTCGAAGGGGAGCAGCCCGCTGGTGCGGGGCATTCGCCCATTTTGGGTGAGCATGCCGAGGAAGCGATGGCATGCGAAGTTTGGGAAGCTCACGATCACTCGGCGTCCGACGCGCGCGGCGTCCAGCAGGACGCCTTTGACGTTGCGGATCACCTGAAGCGCCAAGGAGAGGACGACGAAATCGAACTGCCCGTCGCGGAAGACGCCGAGGCCCTCATTCACGTCGGCCTGCACGGCGTCAATTCCCCGTCGGGCGCAGGTGACGAGGTCGGCTTCGTTCAACTCGACGCCCATGAGGGGGGAATGGCCCCGCCGTTTGAGGCGCCAGAGGAGGCCGCCGGGGCCGCAGCCGACGTCGAGCACGCCGGCGCCGCGGGGGATGAAGCGCGCGATGCGATCGTAGTCCACGCGGTGATAGAAATTGGTCGGGCGGAGCGCGTAGGCGTCGTCGTCGCCCTTCGCGGGTTTCGTCTCCTTGCTTCCGCTGAGGCGCGCGAGAAAGGCGCGGATCATCTCTCCGTAGGTGGCGAGGTTTTCTTCGAGGAGGAAGGCGTCGTGGCCGCAGGTGCTTTGCACGTTGCAGTAGGTCACGGAGCGCCCGAGGGCGAGGAGGGCGTGAACGATCTCGCGCGATTGCTCGGGAGGAAAGAGCCAGTCGCTCGTAAAGCTGAGGACGAGCCACTGGCAGCGGCTGCGCGCCAGGCGCGCGCGGAGCTTCGCGGGCGTCGCGCCGAGATTGAAACGGTCCATCGCCATGGAGAGCGTGTTGTAGCTGTTCGCGTCGAAACGCTCCACGAACCGAGTCCCTTGGTAGGCGAGATAGGAGCCGACGGAAAACTTCTTCTCGAACTCCGTCGCGACGTCGCGCGGGCGGAGGCGGTCCGCGGCGAATTTCTCCTGCATCGCCTGACGCGAGAGGTAGGTGATATGGCCGAGCATGCGCGCGAGGGCGAGGCCGACGTCGGGGCCGCTTTTCTCGTCGTAATATTGGCCGCCGTGGAAGTGCGGATCGCGGAGAATCGCGTTGCGCCCGACGACGTCGAAGGCGATCGCCTGCATCGTGAGGCGGGGCGAGGTGGCCACGGCGAGCGCGCCGCGAACGCGGCGGGGATGGCGCGTGGCCCATTCGAGGACTTGATGTCCGCCCATCGAGCCGCCGACGACGCCGAGGAGGACTTTTACGCCGAGCCGATCCACGAGGCGTTTCTGGACCTCGACGATGTCGGCGATGGTGATCGCCGGGAAATCCGCCCCATAACGTTCGCCGGTCTTCGGGTTGACGCTGTTCGGCCCGGTGGTGCCGCGGCAGCCGCCGAGGGTGTTCGCGCAGATCACGTAATAACGGCGAGGATCAATCGCCTTGCCGGGGCCGACGACGGCCTCCCACCAGCCCGGATCGTCTCGGGGCGTATGCCGCGCGACATGCGAATCGCCGCTGAGCGCGTGACAGATGAGGATGGCGTTGTCCCGCGCGCGATTGAGGCGGCCCCAGGTTTCGTACGCGATGTTCACCTCGGGCAACCGCCCGCCGAGCTTGAGGCGCAAAGGCCCGAATCGCGCGACGCGGGCGTAGCGGAGCGGCCGCGCGCTGCGCGCGCTGTCGCTGCTCGCAAAAGAGGAGCGGGACATGGGCAAATCGAAACGGATCAGTCTCGGTAATTGCCGAAGGAGAGGGCGAGGCCGAAGTCCTTGGCGCGGACGGCGGCGATGGCCGCCTGAAGGTCGTCGCGGCTTTTCCCCGTGACGCGCACCTTCTTGTCCATGATCTGGGCCTGCACCTTGAGTTTAGTCTCCCGGATGGCCTGAACGATCGGCTTGGCTTTTTCGGTCTCGATCCCCATCACGAGTCCGATCTCCTGTCGCGCGCCGCCCATCGGGGCGATTTCGACGGATTTCTGATCGAGGCTCTTGAGGCTGACGCCCCGTTTCGCGAGCTTGTCGAGGAGGACCTCGCGCAACGCGCCGAGGCGATACTCGCTCTCGGCCGAGAGAGAGAGCTTCACCCGGTCCCAGCCGAGCTCCCATTTCGCGTCTTTAAAATCGAAACGGTTCGTCAGCTCCTTGCGCGTCTGATTGACCGCGTTGTCCACCTCCATGAGGTTTGCCTCGGAAAGGATGTCGAAGGAAGGCATGGCGCGAAGGATGACGAAGGAACGGGGCGGGATGAAGGAAAAAGAGGCTCGGCGCTCAGCGTCGGCCGCGCGCCTTCGGTTCCTCGATCCAGACCAGGTCGCCCGAGGCGACGCGGTCGAAGAGGGCGATGATCTCCGCGTTGAGCATGCGGATGCAGCCCCGGGAGACGGGCTTGCCGATGAGTCGTTCGGAGTTCGTGCCGTGGATGTAGATGAAGCGCGCATGGGAATCCACGACCGTTCCCGCGGCGTTCACCCCTGCATTTTTTCCGGGTTCGAGCCCCTCGAGCCAAAGGATCCGGCTCGTGATGAGGTCGGGCGCCAGGGGCAGGGCTTCGACGGCTTTCCCCGCTGCGACGGAAGGCGTGGGAGGAAGGTCTGCGGGAGCCCAGACTTCGCCTTTGAACACGCGGCTGTCGAAGATCGCGCCCTTCGGGAGGCCCGCGCCGATCTTTTCGCGGATGCGATGCAGGCCGCGCGGCGTCCGAAAGCTGTTGAGCCGTTCGCCGAGGCCGTTCGCCGCGGTCGAGACCGCCCAGGCGCCTTTCGGCCGGCCGTTCTCGAAGAGCGTGAGCGTCTGATCGGCGACGCGCACGACGAGGACGCGCGGGCTTGGCGCGATCTCGAGTTCGCCGAGACGCGCGAGGAAAGCCTGGGGGAGGTCCTTCA
This sequence comes from Verrucomicrobiia bacterium, assembly GCA_013360985.1. Lineage (GTDB taxonomy): Bacteria > Verrucomicrobiota > Verrucomicrobiia > JABWAM01 > JABWAM01 > JABWAM01. The sequence continues at coordinate 9,401 of JABWAM010000025.1, forward strand.
TCACGAGGAGTCCGGCCGTCAGCAACGCGAGCGCGGCCGGCGGCATCAATATCGGATCGCCGAAGCCACCGGGTAGGCGCCGAGCTTTCCGCGTCCCTGGAGAAACTCCAACTCGATGAGAAAGGCGAGCCCCGCGACCCGGCCTCCGGCCTTTTCGACGAGTTGCGCGGTGGCGAGGGCGGTTCCGCCGGTGGCGAGGAGATCGTCGACGATCAGGGCCCGTTTCCCTCCGGGAAAGGCGTCCTGATGAATCTGGAGTTCGCCTTCGCCGTATTCGAGGGCGTAACGCACCGACACGGTCTTCCAAGGGAGCTTGCCCTTTTTGCGCGCGGGCACGAGCCCGACGCCCAGGGCGTGCGCCACCGCGCCGGAAAAGATGAATCCGCGGGCGTCGATGCCGACGATCACGTCCGCACGCGCTTGGCGCGCCTGTGCGACGAACCAGTCCACCGCCGCGGCGAGCAGCGACGGATCGGCGAGGATGGGGGTGATGTCCTTGAAGAGGACGCCGGAGATGGGGAAATCGGGGACGTCGCGGACAGCCGCTTTCAATCGGGCGATCGGGTTGTTCATAAGCCTTAGAAAGTGTTTGAAAAATAAGTTCTATGCAAGGGGTCAAATTAGGCCCAAATCCCCGCGTAAGAAACGAGAGAGTCCATCCTTGGTCGAGGAACATGCGATACCCGCGCGACATTTTGGTCTCAAACCGTTGCCGCGGCGCCGCCGGCGGCGGAAACCTCCCTCGCTTTGCGACAGAGCGGATTTTCCTCAAGCACGGAATGCGGAAAGGGAGGGCGAGGCCGCCGGCCGAGCCGTCGCACCTTTCTTGTGCGAAGTCTGGAATCTCGAGGCGACCCATCCTTCCGATCCTCGATGGATGATGAGGAAGGAAGCTCTCTGAAAATGGAGCTGATCCGTGGATTTTGGGCAGGATCACCATCCTTATCCAACCGACCTGACTGAAGAACAATGGGCGATCATCGCGCCGCTGTTTCCACCAGCCAAAAAGCTTGGGCGACCGCGCGCGGATTTGCGTCGCGTCTTCGACGCCATCCTTTACCTGCTGCGCACGGGCTGGGCCTGGAGAATGCTCCCCTACGATTTTCCCCACTGGCGAACCGCCTACGGCCATTTCCATCAATGGGCGCGCAACGGCCTTCTTGAGATGATGCTCGAAGCGCTGCGATCCGTGGACCGAATCAAAGACGCACGACGTGCGACCCCCTCGGCGGCCATTCTCGACAGCCAAAGCATACGCACAACCGAAGGAGGAGGGCTCGATGAACGAACCATCGCTTGATTCATGAAGGATTGGAGCGTCCCCCTTTTGGGTTGGACAGGGGTTAAGGACTGGTTGAAGACCCGTAGTTGCGGGGCGAGCGGTGCTGTGGCAGGCATGGCCCCGAGGGGCCATGCCTGTGCGCGGCGCCGAGATCTTCGACCTGTCACTGAACCCGAAAGAGACCATGAGTACCGAACCGACCCCGAACGAAATCGAACGCTGGACCGCCCGGCGCAAAGCCGCGGTGGTGTTGGAACTGATCAAAGGCAAGACGACCGCCGCGGAGGTGGCCCGTCAGCACGGGCTGACGGTGGCGGACGTGGAGCAGTGGAAGGACGTCTTCATCCAGCAGGGGACCGAGGCGTTGCGGAGCAACCCACGGGACGTGAGCGCCCAGCACGAGGCGGAGAAGAAGGATCTGTTGGCGAAGGTGGGAGAACTCACCCTCCACGTGGAGGTTTTAAAAAAAGCACATCGCATCTGCGGGAAGGAACTGCCGGAAGGGATCTCGTGAACGCGGTGCGCAAGGACCTGCTCAACGAGGGCAAGGACGTGGCGGTGACCCGTCTGTGCTGCTGGCTCGGGGTGCCGCGATCGAGCGCCTACTACCAGCCTCGGCAGGAGGCGGAGCATCGCCCGTGCGACGAGGATCTCTCGGAGATGATCCGGGCGATCATTGAGGAGCGTCCGACCTACGGGGTGCGTCGAGCCTGGGCGTGGCTGCGCTATCGGATGGGCGTGAAGGTCAACCGCAAGAAGGTGCATCGGCTCATGCGGCTGAAAGGCTGGACGCTACGAACTCGTCGGACGGGCCGACGCCCCCGCGTGGAAGCCTTCTCCTCCGTGGCCGCGGAACCCAACCAACGCTGGTCCACCGACATCGCACTGGTGGACTGCGGAGTGGATGGCTGGTGCGTGTTCGTGCCGGTGCTCGACTGCTGCACCCGCGAATGCCTCGGCTGGGCGCTGGAACGCACGGCGCGCACCCGCACTGCGGAGCGCGCCCTCGAAGAGGCGCTCCTGGCCCGCTTCGGATGGGTGCGCGGCGCGCCTGCTGGGATGGCGCTGCGTCACGACAACGGGCTGGTCTTCGGATCGCGCCGTTATCGAGCGCTCGTGCGCGACGATGGCCTGCAGCAGGAGTACACAGCGCCCTACACCCCGGAGCAGAACGGCCTCTGCGAGCGCTTCATCCGCTCGTTCAAGGAGGAGTGCGCCTGGCTCCACCGCTTCAGCTCCATCGAGGACGCCCGGACCAAGGTTGCCGTCTTCGTGCACGACGACAACTACTGCCGACCTCACCAAGCCCTGGGCTACAAGACCCCCGCCCAGTGTTACCAACTTCGATGCCTTACCCTCGCCGCCTGAATAACATTAACCCTTGTCCAGAAACCAAGGGGGCACTACACACCCAGATCTACCTCCACGTCATGCAGAAGCCGGGGATTGGCGTGAAAAGCCCGCTGGGCGGGTGAGGGGCGGGAACGGACGGCTCAGGTCACCGCTATCGCGAAGCCGCCGGGGAGCCAAAGATCGGCGGGCAGCCATGTCTCGACCCCGTCGCGGTGGCGGCAGACAACCACGCTGCCCCCTTGTCCCACGTCGAAGGATACCACGGGCGCTTCGCTCTCGAAATCGGCGTCAGGAATCGAAGCGAAAGGGATCCCGTTCACGTAGTCGCCGGCCTGCACGCAGAGCCGTCCCGTCGCGGCCTCGTACCACACCCGCTCCACGTGAAGCTCACGTCCTGAAAAAACCACGTTCATTCAGCTCCTTTATAAAGCCCTCGATGACCTCGCGCAACTCCGTGCTCCAGACCTCGTCCAGGCCGCGGATGGGCCCCTGTTCCAGATCAAAGACGCCAAGTTCGTGGTTGTCCCGGTACACGTGGATGTGCCGTCCCCCGTGGTCGGCGCTCGTGAACTGGAGGATATAGCCCCGGACTTTCTTGCGCACGACGACACCCTAACGGGCTTTCGCTCGCCATTTCAACTCCACATGGGCATCGGGGATGCCCTTATCTCGCCGCCTGCGGAGGGGTGTTACGGCTCCAGCGTCGCGTCTTCGACGCCATCCTTTACCTGCTGCGCACGGGCTGGGCCTGGAGAATGCGGCCCAGCGATTTTTCGAAGGGGCGCGCCGTTGACGGCCATGACCGGGAGTGGACTCAGACCGGCCTGCTGGAACAGATCTTGCATGTGCTGCGGGCCACCGACCGGGTCCAAGAGGGGCGCTCGTCCGAGCCTACTGCGGCCATTCTCGACAGCCAGAGCATCCGCACCTCCAAGGGAGGAGAGGCTCGCGGCGGCGACGCCGGCAAAAAGATCACGGGGCGAAAACGCCATCTGTTGGTGGACACCGACGGAAGGCTGCGGAGTGCCGCCGTCGGTTCGGCATCCCCTCAGGATCGGCAGGCGGCTCTGCCCCTGATCTCCAAAGAGGTTCTTTTCACTCCCATCGGCGTTGTCTCTGGGTCTTACTGCGACGGGCCGAAGGAGGGATCGGCGGCGTGCGTCTCGTCGAACGCCTCCTCGTCGGAGTGGCGCGTCGGGATGTCCTGCTGTTGGAGCATCGCGCGAATTTTTCGCAGAGCGAGATTTTGGATCTGGCGGATGCGTTCGCGGGTGACCTTGAATTTCTTTCCGATGACTTCGAGGGTCAACGGCTTCTCGCCGTCGAGCCCGAAGCGGGCGACGAGGATCGCGCGCTCGCGTTCATCGAGCTCCTCGAGGATTTCGAGGACGTCTTTTCGCAAGGCCTTGTCGCGCAGCATCTCGGAGGGATCGAGCGCCGATTCGTCGGCAACGATCTCGCCGAACGCCGCGCGGTCGTCGTCGCCGACCGGGGCGTCGAGCGAAGAGGGGCGCAGCGAGACGGTTTTGAGCTGGGAAATTTTGTGGCGCGGAATTCCCATTTCCTCAGAAAGCTCTTCGTCGGTGGGTTCGCGTCCGAGGACGTCCGCCATCTTCACGGCGACCTTGCGGATGCGGGAGAGCTTGTCCACGACATGGACGGGGAGGCGGATGGTCTTGGATTGGTTGGCGAGCGCGCGTTTGATGGATTGCTTGATCCACCAGGCTGCGTACGTGGAGAGCTTCACCCCGCGGTGCGGATCGAAGCGTTCCACGGCCTTCATCAGCCCGATATTCCCTTCGGAGATCAGGTCTTCGATCGGCATGCCGAGATTCGCGTAGTCGTGCGCGATCTTCACGACCAGGCGCAGATTGGCCTGGATCATGTGGGTGCGCGCCGAGGCGTCGCCCTTGCGAATCCGCTTCGCGAGGGCGATTTCCTCGGAGCGCGTGAGGAGGGCCGTCTGGGCGATCTCCCGGAGGTAAATCCGCAAACTTCCTTCGTCGGAATCGCGAGGAGGCGGGTTCTTGGGGGGGGCGGAGGACATGGGGTGGCTCGCGCCGGGTTGCGCGGGCCGTTTTCTCGAGTAGACTGCGCATCTACCAAAATTTCCGCGCGAAGTCAGCCTCGATTTCCGACGCGGGAATCGCGCCCCTCAACATTTCCATGTCCCGTATCGTCGGCATTGACCTCGGCACCACGAACTCCCTGATCGCCACCGTAGAGGCGGGCGTGCCCTACGTGATTGCCGACGCCGAGGGCCGACGTCTCACGCCATCGGTCGTGCGGTTTCCGCCTCAGGACGCCGAACCCGTCGTCGGCATCGAAGCGAGCCGGGCCAGGGCGCTGCATCCCGGCGAGACCGTTTGCTCCGTGAAGCGTTTCATGGGGCGCCGCGGCGGGGAGATTGCCCCCGAAGAGAGGCGCCTGTCGTATCCCGTGCGCGGGTCGGGCGCCGGCCCGGTCGAGTTTCCGATTCATGGGCGGGCGTGGCGTCCTGAAGAGGTTTCCGCGCAGGTGCTCGCCAAACTCAAGGGCGACGCCGAACGCGCGTTGGGCGGCGAGATCGGGCGCGCGGTGATCACCGTGCCCGCCTACTTCAACGACGCGCAGCGCCAGGCGACCAAGGACGCGGGGCGGATCGCGGGGCTCGACGTCCTGCGGATCATCAACGAGCCGACCGCCGCGGCGCTGGCCTACGGGCTGGACAAGAAGAAGGACGAGCTGATCGCGGTGTACGACCTCGGCGGCGGCACGTTCGACATCTCCGTGCTGGAGCTGGGCGACGGCGTCTTCGAGGTGAAGTCCACCAACGGCGACACGCACCTGGGCGGCGACGACTTCGACGAGGTGCTGATCAACTACATCTGCGAGGAGTTCAAGAAGCAGCACCCCGGCTTCAACCTGAAGGCGGACAAGGCGACGCACCAGCGCCTGAAGGACGAGGCGGAGAAGGCGAAGATCACGCTCTCCACCTCGCAGTCCACGACGATCAACCTGCCGTTCGTCGCCTCGATCGACGGCCAGCCGGTCCACCTGAACCTGGACCTGACGCGCGCCCAGTTCGAGCGGATGATCGCGCCGCTGGTGGAGAAGACGCTCGAGCCGTGCCGCCGCGCGATGGCGGACGCCGGGGTCAAGCCGGCGGACATCGACGAGGTGATCCTGGTCGGCGGCTCCACGCGCGTCCCGATGGTGCAGCAGAGGGTCAAGGAGCTGTTCGGCAAGGAGCCCAACCGCTCGGTGAACCCGGACGAGGTGGTGGCGGTCGGCGCGGCGATCCAGGGCGGCGTGCTGGCGGGCGAGGTGGACAGCGTCCTGCTGCTGGACGTGACGCCGCTGAGCCTGGGCATCGAGACGCAGGGCGGCATCTTCACGCGCCTGATCGAGCGCAACACGACGATCCCGACGCAGAAGTCGCAGATCTTCTCCACCGCCAGCGACAACCAGCAGGCGGTGTCGATCCATGTGCTCCAGGGCGAGCGCGAGCTGGCGCGCTACAACCGCACCCTCGCGCGGTTCGACCTCGTCGGCATCCCGCCGGCGCCGCGGGGCGTGCCGCAGATCGAGGTCACCTTCGACATCGACGCCAACGGCATCGTCCACGTCTCGGCCAAGGACCTCGGCACGGGCAAGGAGCAGAAGATCAAGATCGAGAGCTCGAGCGGCCTGACGGAGGCCGAGATCGAGCAGATGGTCTCCGAGGCCAAGAGCCACGAGGAGGAGGACCTCCGGAAGAAGGAGGAGGTCACCCACCGCAACGAGATCGACCGCCAGGTG
>JABWAM010000293.1 GCA_013360985.1 Verrucomicrobiia bacterium
ATGTCCGCCGCGGCAGAAGGGATGGCAGCGCGCGAGGCGGCCGAGCGCGAGCCCGACGCCGCGGAGGACGCCGTGCGCCGCGAGGGCCTGTCGCGCGTACTCGCTGCAGGAAGGCTCGAAACGGCACCATCGCCCGAGATACGGCGAGAGCGCGGTCTGATAGAAGCGAATCAGGAGGATCAACAATCGGGCGATCACGCGTCGGAAAGGAGGCGCGCCTTCCGGCTCAAGCGGAGAAAATCGGCCTTGAGGGCCTCGAACGAGGCCGTGGCGGTGGAAGGGCGTCCCATAAGGAGGATTTGGCTTGGCGTCCGAAAGGCCGCGCGATGCGTGCGATACAACTCGCGCAGGCGTCTTCGGGCTCGGTTGCGCGCCGTCGCGGCGCCGATTCGCCGTGGGGAAAGAAATCCCGCGCGCGCGGCGCCAGAGGCTTCGGGCGTCATCAAACAGATGAGAGTGAGGTGTTCTCCGGTAAATCGGCGGCCGTTCTTGAGGATGTTGCGGATTTCTGCGCCCTGGCGGACCCGGATCGCTCGAGGCAGGCTCTGGTCCATGTCGCGCCTTCTCCGCCGCTCCCCAACCGCCGGAGGTTACATTTTGGGCGTCAGGCGCTTGCGCCCTTTGCGTCGGCGGCGGTTGAGCAGGGCCCGACCCGACTTGGTGCGCGTCCGATTCAGAAAACCGTGGTTACGGCGCCTCACCCTCTTGGAGGGCTGGTAGGTGCGTTTCATACGCCGCGCACCCTAGCCTTCGCGCGCATTCGCGTCAACGCCATCCTCCGAAAATCGTCGCGGAAAACGCGCGCCGGAGAGGCTGCCAAGACTCCTCCGACGCCGTTTGGGCTGCGCCTCCGCACGCGTCGCGAAAGATCCGACCGTTCGGCGGAGCGTCTTTCTCAGAAATCTCCCCGTCCGAGAGCCGCACCGCCTCGCGACCTCTTCGGGCGCGCCGCAGGCCACGACGCGCCCGCCGCCCTCGCCGCCTTCGGGGCCGAGGTCGAGCACGTAATCGGCTTCGGCGATCACGTCGAGGTTGTGTTCGATGACCACCACCGTGTGCCCCGCGTCCACGAGGCGGTGAAGAACGCCGAGGAGCTTTTCCACATCGGCGAAATGCAGCCCAATCGTCGGTTCCTCCAGGGCATAGAGGTTTCCCTTTTCCCTTGGACGCGCGGCATGTCCGCGCGCGCCCCATCCCTGCCCGCGCATGAGTTCGCTGGCCAGCTTGAGCCGCTGCGCCTCGCCGCCCGAAAGCGTGGGGCTGCTCTGTCCCAACGCGACGTAGCCGAGCCCGGTCTCGGCGAGGAGCTTCAGCGGTTCCGCGATGAGCCGATGAAACCCGAAGAACGCCTCTGCCTCTTCGACGCTCATCGCGAGCGCCTCCGCGACGTTCCGCCCCCGGTAGCGCACCGCGCGCGTCTCGGCGTTGAAGCGTTGTCCGCCGCACACCTCGCAGGGGAGATCGGCGTCCGGCAAAAAGTTCATCGCAAACCTCACACGCCCCTGCCCTTCGCAGCGTTCGCACCGGCCGCCAACGACGTTGAACGAAAAACGCCCCGGCCCGTAGCCGCGCATCCGCGCCTCGGGCGTCGCCGCGAAGAGCCGCCGAATTTCGTCCCAGACGCCGAGATAGGTCGCCGGACAACTCCGCGGCGTTTTTCCGATCGGCGACTGATCTACTTCGTAGGCCGCGGCGACCAACTCCGCGCCGCGCACCGCGCCGCGCTCGGAGGACAGATCTCCCCGCACCCCCGGCAAAAGCACGCCGCGCACCAGAGAGGATTTCCCCGCTCCGCTCACGCCGGTCACGACGGTGAGGCGGCCCACGGGGATCCGCGCCGAGGCGCCGCGGAGATTATGAAACGTCGCTCCGACAACCTCCATCCAGGTCGCGTTCCGCAGGCCGCGCCGCGCGCCGCGCATCGGATGCCGCATCGGATTGCGAAGGAATTCCAGCGTCCGGCTCGCGGAACGCTTTCCCGCGTCGCGCGCGGACGCCGCCGCGACGGGCGCCCCTTGCCAGACGATTTCTCCGCCATACCGGCCGGCGCCCGGGCCGAGGTCAATCAACCAATCCGCGCGCCGCATCGTCTCCTCGTCATGCTCGACGACGAGGAGCGAGTTTCCCCGCCGTTTCAAGCCGTCCAGGATGCCGAGCAGCCGCTCGTTGTCGTGCGGGTGCAGCCCGATCGTCGGTTCGTCGAGCACGTAGAGGACGCCGCGCAAGTTCGAGCCGAGTTGCGCGGCGAGCCGAATCCTCTGGGATTCGCCGCCCGAAAGAGTCACCGCCGAACGCCCGAGCCCCAGATATCCCAGCCCCACCTCCTCCAAGAAGCGCAGCCTCTCGAGGATTTGCGGCACGAGATCGCGCGCGATCGATCGTTCGCGCCCGGCGAACTTCATCCGCGTCAACCAGGCCGCCGCCTCCCGCCCGCTCATCCGCGCAAAATCGGCCGGCGTCACTCCGCCGACGCGCACCGCGAGGGCGTCCCGCTTCAGCCGCGCCCCGCCGCATTCGGAGCACACCCTCGCCTCGCGCGCGCCCGCCTCGCGTCGCTCGATGCGCTGATCCCGTTCCGCTTCCTCTTCGCCGCGGAGATCCTCGATCGTTTCCTCCCGCCAGTGGACCCCGTAGCCGAAGCAGGAGGGGCACCAACCCGCCGGACTGTTGAACGAAAAATCCCGAGGATCGAGCGCGGCGAACGAACGCCCGCACGCGGCGCAGACCCGATGCACGCTCACCACCTCTTCGCGTCCGCCGAACCGCGATCGCGCGGGCGCAAGGAGCAGCGTGCCTTCTCCCAGACGCAACGCGTCGCGCACGCGTCCGGCTTCCCCGGCGCGACCGCGGATCGTTCCGCAATCGAGCTCGATCGTGTGCTCCCGGTAACGCCCCAGCGAACGCTTCGCCAGCAAATCCCTGATCTCGCGCCATCCGCCGTCCACGCGCGCGCGCGCAATCCCTCGTTTTGCCGCCCAAACGAGCGTTTTTTCGTGGAACCCTTTGCGCGCGCGCACGACGGGCGCGAGG
>JABWAM010000294.1 GCA_013360985.1 Verrucomicrobiia bacterium
AGGGCGAGGAGCGCCTCGCGCGCTTCAAGCGCTGCCGCCTGCTCATGGTTCATGTCGCCGGCCGAATGAACCGCGATGGCTGCAAGCTGTCTCTGCGTCTGTGCGCCGATCTCCTCGCCATCGAACGCTGCGCGCGCACATGCCCGCGGCGGGCGTGTTCTCACCCACCTTTCGCCGAGGCAAGGAAGGCGCGCGCTTACTTGCGCAAGCGCGCGCAGAAGTCCTGGATGCGCGACAGACCCTTCTCGATGTTCTCCTTGCCGCAGGCGTAGCTGAGGCGGATGACGCGGTCGTCGCCGAACGCGATCCCGGGCACCGCGGCGACGAGCGCCTGATCGAGCAACGACTCGCAGAACTGACTGGAGGTCATCCCGAACGAAGAAATATCCGCGAGAATGTAAAACGCTCCCATCGGCTTCAAACAACGAATGCCCGCAATGGACGTCAGGCCGTCGAAGATAAAGTCGCGGCGTTCGGCGAACGCCCGGACCATTTCCTTCACGCACTCTTGCGATTCCTTGAGCGCAGCGACGGCGCCCTTCTGGGCGAACGACGTCGGGTTCGAGGTCGCATGGCTCTGAATCGAGTCGATCGCTTTGGCAATCGGTTCCGGCGCCGCGAGATAACCGAGACGCCATCCGGTCATCGCGTAGCTCTTGCTCAAGCCGTTGACCGTGATCGTGCGATCGTAGACCTGCTTGGAAATGGAGGCGGGCGAAAAATGTCGAGCGCCGTCGTAGACGATCTTTTCGTAGATCTCATCGGATAAGATGAAGAGATCGTCTTCGATCGCGATTTCCGCCAGCGCCGCAATTTCGTTCTCGGAATAAACCGAGCCGGTGGGATTGTTCGGGCTGTTGAGGATCAGCAGCTTCGAACTTGGCGAGATGGCGTTCTGAAGCTCCTCGGGGGTCAGTTTGTAGCCGTTCTCGGCTTTCGTCGGCACAATGTAAGGCTCCGCGCCGACCATCTTCACCATCTCGGGATAGCTCACCCAATACGGCGCGGGAATGATCACTTCGTCGCCGGGATTGCAGGTCGCGAGAATCGCGTTGTAACAGGAGTGCTTGCCGCCGCACGAAACGATCACCTGGCCCGGCTTGTAGTCCACGCCGTTCTCGTTCTTGAGCTTCTCCGCGATCGCCTGACGCAGCTCGGGGATGCCCGAGGAAGGCGTGTACTTCGTAAAGCCCTCGGCGAGGGCCTGCGCGGCGGCCAGTTTGATGTGGTCGGGCGTGTCGAAATCCGGCTCGCCGGCTCCGAACCCGCAAATATCCTTCCCTTCCGCCTTGAGGGCTTTGGCTTTGCTGTCGATCGCCAGCGTGAGGGAGGGGGTGATTCTGTTCGCGATGTTGGCTGGTTCCATAAAAAAAGGGCGCGGGCGGAGCGCGGTCAGGAATAAAACCGGCGGATCACGTCGCGGAAGTTGTTCTCGCGAATGCGGATGATCCCCATCTCGCGTTGGGCGTTCTTGGGCGAGTCGGATGCGTGCGCGGCATTGACCATGACATCCTGGCCGAATTCCTTGCGGACCGACCCCGGAGGCGCCTTGCGCGGATCGGTCGGGCCGAGGACTTCCCGCACCTTCGCCACGGCGTGTTCGCCCTCGTAAATCAGCGCCAGTGATTTCTCCGTGCCGGGCTGATTCCTTTCGCGCGGCGGACACTCGGACGGACGGCGTCCCGACATGAAGCGCACGATCTCCTGGAACTGGTTGTCGGCCCAGATCGGCCCCATGATCTCTCCCATCTGCGCAGTTGCTTTCGGCGAGATCGCGCACTGAAACTCGCGCGCGAGAACTTCGGCGGCGCGCAGCCCCGCCGGCTCGCGAAACTTCTCCCGCAGCGTCTTGAGCACCGGCCCATAGAACTCCTCCGCTTGGGCGACCGACATGTGGAGGACCTTGGTCCCTACAATGTAGAGGCCGGTCTTGGAAAACATGTCGATGACCCGTCCCGGCCGGCCGCTCGGGAACGTGAAGTTGTCGGGCTTGATGATGACGAGCGTTCGCTCCATGCGCGCGGTGCGCGCGACGGGCAACGCGTTGTCGAGGATGCCTCCGTCGCGCGCGGAGTAACGCAGCCAGACGCCGATCTTTTCCCGAAGGCCGCGCGTCTCCTGCGGGGTCAACACCGCCGGCTCGAAATAGTTCACGCGCCCGTTTTTTTCGACGAGGTAATCGCCGTAGGTGTCGCGGACGCTCTCTCCGGTCACCGATCTTTCCGAAATTTGCCCCACCACTTGGCGAATGCGCGCGACGGCGTTCTCGCCGCGAAAAAGCAGCATCATCACGCGTTGGCGGCGCCCGGTGATCGGGTCCGGCGCATAATGCTCAAGGACGTAGTCGCGAATCAGGGTGCGGATGCGACGGTCGTGCGCGGACAGATGCGGCGACGCGTCGCCGAGGATCGCCGCATAGGCCTGAACCAGTTCGCGGCTGGGCGCGAACATCTGGGCGGCGGCCAGTTCGCATCCCCCGCGGAGCAGCAGGCGCGAGATGACCCCGCCCGTGCGGGATTTCCGCAACGTGTGGGGATTGACCAAAACGTAAGTGAGTTGCTCGGGCATCAGAGAATGGATCGGGAAAGGGGGGAAACCGTATCGGCGATGCCCAAGGGCGTCAAGCTCCGAGCCAAATATTCGACGACGCGACGCGCCAGAGACCGCCGTCGCCTTTCGGCGCATCGCGAATTGAAAGGCGCAGCCCAAATCCACGGATCAGCTCGATTTTCAGAGAGCTTCCTTCCTCATCATCCATGGATGACCGGGCGGGTGGGGCGTGTCGAAATTCCGGACTTCCCACACGAAGCGGACGACGGCTCGGCCGGCGGCCTCGCCCTCCCTTTCCACCGTCCGTGCTTGGGAAAAATCTGCTCGGTCGCGAAGCGAGGGAGGGCGCCGCCGGCGGCGGCGCCGCGGCAGCGGCTTGAGTCCAAAATGTGGCGAGGGCGTCGCATGCTCCTCGACCGAGGATGGACTCCTCCACGCCTGACGCGGGGATTTGGGGCGCAGGGAACGGCATTG
>JABWAM010000295.1 GCA_013360985.1 Verrucomicrobiia bacterium
GCGCCCGACGCTGCCGCCGCCGCGCTCGCCGATCCTCTGGCGGAGCAGCCCAAGGCGAAGATCATCAAAGCCAAAGGCGCCAAGAACATCGCCGTCGGTCTTGCGCGCGTCAACGCGACCTTCAACAACACGATCGTCTCGATCACCGACGCGCGCGGCAACGTCATCGCGTGGTCGAGCGCAGGACGCGCCGGCTTCAAGGGATCGCGCAAGAGCACCGCCTACGCCGCCCAGATGGCCGCGCAAGATTGCGCCCGCCAGGCGATGTCCCACGGCATGCGCGAAGTCGAGGTGCTGCTCAGCGGTCCCGGCCTCGGACGCGAGTCCGCGGTGCGCGCCCTCCAGGCGGTCGGGCTCGAGGTGAGCGCGATCCGCGACGTCACCCCGATGCCGCACAACGGCTGCCGCCCCCGCAAGGCGCGCCGCGTCTGATTCATCCTCCTCCAAATCCTCCCATGGGTAGATACACCGGTCCGAAACTCAAAGTCGCGCGTCGCCACAACGCCCAACTCTTCGGCGCCTCCGGCGCGAAGGTGATGGAGCGCAAACCTCATCCGCCGGGCATGCACGGCCCCAAGAGCCGACGCAAGACGTCCGATTACGGCCAAGCCCTTTCGGAGAAGCAGAAGCTTCGCTACATGTACGGCTTGTTCGAACGGCAGTTTCGCCATACCTTCCGCAAGGCGCTGCGCAAGCGCGGCGTGACGGGAGAGACGCTCCTCCAGCTTCTCGAGACGCGCCTCGACAACGTCGCGTTCCGTCTCGGGTTCGCCACGACGCGCCCTTTCGCTCGGCAGATGGTGGTCCACGGCCACCTCAAGGTGAACGGCCGCAAGGTGACGTCCCCCTCCTGCACGCTGCGGGCGGGAGACGTCGTCGAGGTGGCGGAGAAGGCGCGGGCGAAGGCTCTGGCGCAGAAAAATCTTGAAGCCGCCCAGACGGCGCCTCCGCCGGACTGGCTGACCCTCGACCGCGAAGGCGTTCGGGGCGAGGTGAAACGCATCCCGACGCGCGACGAGATCGCCCCGATCGCCAACGAACGGCTCGTGGTCGAACTCTATTCCCGCTGATCCCCTTTGGCTCGCGGCGCGATCCGCCCCGCCGCGCGGCCCGAACCCTCACGGGCGGAAACGAATCCATGAGCCTCACCGGCTAGATTAAAATCGTTGGCGATCCTCCGGGCCCGTTTCGCGGCGCCGGCGGCGCCGCAAGGAGTCAACCTATGGCCATCCAACTCGGTCGTTTCGAAATGCCCGCGCGGCTCGTCCGCGAAGAATCCACCGCCACCCCTTCGTACGCGAAGTTCGTCGCCGAACCGTTCGAGGGAGGCTATGGCCATACCCTCGGCAATGCGCTGCGGCGCGCGCTGCTTTCCTCGATCGAAGGCGCCGCGATCACTTCGGTGAAGATCGGGCAGGCCTCCCATGAGTTCACCTCCGTGCCGGGCGTGGTCGAGGACGCGACGGAAATCGTGCTCAACCTCAAGAAAGTCCTGCTCAAGATGCGGGATCGGACGCCCCGAAGCTATACCCTTGCGGTGAACAAGGAGGGGAAAGTCACCGCCGGCGACATCAAAGCGGACCAGAACCTCGAGGTGGTCAATCCCGACCAAGTGATCGCGACCCTCGACAAGAAAATGAAGTTCGAGGCGGAGTTCGAGGTTCGCGTCGGCCGAGGCTACGCCACCGCCGAAGACAACAAGAAGAGGGAGCAGAGCATCGGCGTCATTCCGATCGACGCGATCTTTTCGCCCGTTCGCAAAGTGCGCTACGAAGTCGCCAACACCCGCGTCGGCCAGCGCACGGACTACGACAGGCTTGAAGTGGAAATCTGGACGGACGGTCGGGTGACGCCCGAGGAAGCCCTCCTCCACGCCTCGGCGATCCTTCGCCATCACCTGGACGTGTTCGTGAACTACGACAAGGAGAAGATCGAGTTCGAGGCGGCCAAGCAAGAGATCAACGAGGAGCAGGCGCGCCTGCGCAAGCTGCTCTGCATGAGCGTCAACGAGATCGAACTCTCGGTCCGCGCGGCCAACTGCCTGAACAACGCGAACATCCTCACGGTCGGCCAACTGGCGCAAAAGACCGAGCAGGAGATGCTCAAGTATCGCAACTTCGGCAAGAAATCGCTCAACGAGATCAAGGAGAAGCTTACCAATCTCAGCCTCTCCCTCGGCATGAAGTTCGAGGCGTCCCTCCTGGAGAGCCTCAAGGATGAGCCGCTCCCGCCCGCGCCCGCGCCCGTCGCGGAAAGCGCGGCCGACGTCGAGGAAGAGGACAAGGAAGATTGATTTTCTCTCCGCAAAGGAGGCCCTGCCATGCGACATCGCAAAAAAACCCTCAAGCTGGGGCGTAAAAAACCCCATCGCGAGCTCATGCTCGCCAACCTGGTCTGCAGCCTGATCCTCAAGGGGCAAGTGCGCACCACGCTCCCGAAGGCGCGCGCCGCCGGCGCGCTCGCGGATCGGATGATCACCCTCGGAAAGAGGGGCGGACTCCATCCGCGACGGCTCGCCATCGCCCGGCTTCGCCAGAAGCACGCGGTGCAAAAGCTCTTCGGCGAAATCGCCCCGCGATGCGCCCCGCGCAACGGCGGCTACACCCGCATCCTCAAGCTCGCGACTCGCCGCCTCGGCGACGCGGCGAGCATGGCCTTGATCGAGTGGACCGACGCGGCGGCGCCCGCGGAGAAAGAGAAGAACGCGCCGAAAGCCGAGAAGGAAGCGACGAAGTAGGCCTCGCCGAAATTCCGCGTCGCGCGATGATTCTGCGCGCTCGATGGCTCCTCGACCGGCGGCTCCGCCTGATCCGGGGAGGGCGGGTCGCGGCGCGCGGCGGCGGCCGCGGACGCATGGATCTGGGCGACGCGCTCCTGATGCCGGGGCTGGTCAACGCGCATAGCCACCTCGATTACACGGCCCTGCGCGGAAGGCTTCCCGAGGTTCGGGGATTCGCGCGATGGATTGCCGCCATCGGACGGGAGAAGGCGTCTTGGCGAAGCAGCGACTACCGCGCCTCGATT
>JABWAM010000026.1 GCA_013360985.1 Verrucomicrobiia bacterium
GACGGTTTCCTCGCCGAGCTTGCGCGCGACTGGGAAGCCGCGGCGGCGCCGGCGCGGCTCGCTGGGATTCGCGTGGCGCATCTCCGGTTCGGGATGGTCCTTTCTCCGCGCGGCGGCGCGTTGGGGAAAATGCTGCCTGCCTTTCAGGCCGGCTTGGGCGGGCCGCTCGGTTCCGGCGGGCAATGGATGAGTTGGATCGCGATGGACGACGCGCTCGACGCGATCCACCGGGCGATTTGGCGCGGGAGCTTGGTTGGCCCCGTGAACGCCGTCGCGCCGTTTCCCGTCAGCCAGACGTCTTTCGCAGCGGCGCTCGGGCGCGTCTTGGGGCGTCCCGCGAGGATGCGCGTTCCCGCGCGCCTGGTGGATCTGGCCTTTGGAGAGATGGGGCGCGCGCTCCTCTTGGAAGGCGTTCAGGCGGCGCCCGCGCGTTTGCTGGAGGATGGGTTCGCGTTTCGATTTCCGACGCTCGACGCGGCGTTGCGCCATCTCCTCGGGCGCTATCCGAAGGGAACGATTTCCTGACCGTTGCCCCCACGGCGTTCCGTCTTGCGGCGTCGTTTCAGGTCGACGCGACGGTGGGTTCGGGCGGGGCAGGATCGCCGCCCGTGAGCATGGCGGCGACGCGCTGCTGGACCGCCGCAATCTGATCGAGGCGGAGGCGCGGGTCGGGGATGAGGAAGGCTTCGCCGGTGGCCGCGTGTTCGTAGACGAGGAGAGGCGGCTCGCCGCCGCGCGTCTCGCGATGGCGGAAGACGCGCTTGCGCTCGAGCATCACAGCCAAGATGTAGCGCGCCTCGGCTTCCTCGGGAAGCTCGCGCGCCATCATGCGGCGGAGGATGGACTCGGCGTCTTGCCTCGGCAAGGGATCGGGCGGCGGCGGCGCGGGCGGCTCGTAGGCGCCCTGCCATGTGGAAATGACGCCGACGCGGGCGCGCACATCCGCGCCGCCTTGCGCCAGCCAACAGGTCTCGCAAAGGTCCTCGCGCAGGAGCTGGCCGGCGCGGTCGGCGAGGACGGTATGGCAGATTTCCTTTGGCTCGAATGGCCGCCGGCATGCGGAACACGCCTCGCCACGGGGTTGAATTTTCCACTCTTCCACGACGGAAGAACGTGCCGGGCGACGAGACGGAAAGCAAGAAAAGGAAGAGGCGCCGTTACGTCGGCGGCTGCTCTTTGGCCGCTTCGGCCTGCTCGGCTTTCAATGATTCGTAGGCGATTTGGAGCTTGTCCTGCTCGAGGCGCATGATGTTCGCGAAATCCCCAGCCATCGAACTGACCATGTCCACGCAGAAGAGAGCCGGCTCGATTTTTTGGGAGATGTCCGGCGGCAGGAGGTGCTGTTGCGCGGCGACGGATTGAAGGCAATCGGAGATCGCGTTGAGCGGCCCGTTCACGTCGCGGACGGCGCGGACGAGGAGCTGTTCGCGCGCCTGCTGCATTTCGCGGAGCGTGGCGAGGCTGGATTCGAGGCGGTCGTGGATCGCCTTGAGGCGGAGGAGGGCGCGGAGGCGGGCGGAGAACTCGACGTGATCGAAAGGTTTGGTCAGAAAGTCGTCGGCCCCCGCGCGGATCGCCTTGAGTTTGTCTTCTTGCGAGGTGAGCGCGGTGACGATGACCACCGGCATCGCGTAGCTGATCGGACTGGTCTTGATGCGGCGGCAGAGTTCGATGCCGTTCATCTTCGGCATCATGATGTCGAGGACGGCGAGGTCGGGGCGATGCTCCTGCACGATGCGGAGCGCCTGTTCGCCATCGGGCGCGGTGAGGGCCTTGTAGCCCTCAGTCGCCACCAGTTCGGCGCCGAGTTCGAGATTCGC
Organism: Verrucomicrobiia bacterium; assembly: GCA_013360985.1. GTDB lineage: Bacteria > Verrucomicrobiota > Verrucomicrobiia > JABWAM01 > JABWAM01 > JABWAM01. The sequence continues at coordinate 1,821 of JABWAM010000026.1, forward strand.
CGGTTCGTCGTCTACCAATAAAACCGTAGGCATAATGGATCGCCCGCTCTCGGAGCGTGGACACCGGGAGCGGCTTGCGTCAAAGTAAAGCCCCGCCGCAGAATCCGCAAGACTTCACCCGACGTCATGATCTCGCCTCTCCGTTTTCTCTCGGCGCCGCCGTCGGTGCGGCTGACGGCGGCCTTTCCGAACCCTTTCGACCACGCGATCGCCGCCGCGCGCACGTGCTATTCCGCGAAAGGGATCGTAGCGGCGGAGGAGGTGGCTTCCTGGTCGCGGCGCGACGAACTCGCTCAAAGCCTTTACCTTGGGGGGCATCATACAGTCTTTCAGCACGCGCATTTCCAGTTTGCGCTGGCGAACGTGTCGCGGCAGTTCGTCTGGACGTTTCTGCACAGCCATCCCTTCTACAACTCGGAGCAGGTGAGCCAGCGCTACGTCGAGGTTCGCGCCGACATGTGCGCGATCCCGCCTATCGAGGGAAGGGCGTTGGAGACCTATCGCGCGACGATCGAGGGGATGTTTGCGGCCTATCGCGACCTGACCTCCGCCCTCGAGAAGCCGGTCGCGGCGGAATATTTCGCGCGTTTCAAGGGCCGCGCGAAAGATCCCGAGGGGAAAAAAACGCGCGACGCGATCCGGAAGCGCTGCATGGAGGCGGCGCGTTATGCGCTGCCGATCGGCGCCTTCACCAGCCTCTACCACACGATCAGCGGCCTCACGCTGATGCGCTATTATCGCCTTTGCCGGCAGCTCGACGCGCCGGCGGAGCAAACGCTCGTCGTCGGGGCGATGGTGGACGAACTCCTCCGCGTCGCGCCGGCGTACCGCGCGATCCTCGAGGAACCGATCCCCGTCGAGGAAACGGTCGAGCATCGGTTCTTCCGTGAGGAAGGGCGCGCGCCGGATCCTCGCGCGCAAGCCCAGTTCATCCACGAGTTCGACGTGGACCTCGGCGGGCGGGTCTCCGCGCTGGCCGATCACAAGGTGAACAACGAAAAGCTGCTGGCCGACGCCGTGCGGGAGGTCCTCGGCGCGCCGCGCGTCGACCTGGACGACGACGCGGCGATCGCGTTGGCTTTGGATCCTGCGCGCAACCGTCTCCTCGGCGAGGCGATGAACCTCACGAGCCTCTCCAAAGTGACGCGCGCTCTCTTCCATCCCTCCTGGACGTTTCGCAAGAAGCTTAGCCACGCGGCGGATTCGCAAGACCAGCGCCATCGGCTGACGCCCGGCTCGCGCCCCTGCCTCGCCGCCTACCTGACGCGCGCGCCCGACTACATCACGCCGGAGGTGATTCGGAGCGACGCGAAATGCCAGGCGCTTTACGCGCGCGCGATGACGCGCGCGTGGGAAGGGATCGCCGCGATGCGTGCCGCGGGCGCGCCAGACGAGTTCGCGGCGTACGCGCTGCCCAACGCGGTGGCGATCCGCTTCACCGAATCCGCGGACCTGATGAGCCTTCGGCACAAATGCGCGATGCGCCTCTGTTACAACGCCCAGGAAGAAATCTGGCGCGCCGCGGTGGACGAGGTTCGCCAGATCCGCGAGGTGAACCCGCGCATCGGGAGGCATCTCCTCCCTCCCTGCGGACTGCGCGCGCGCGCCGGACAGAAGCCGATCTGCCCCGAAGGGGAACGCTATTGCGGCATCCCCGTCTGGCGCATGGATCTCGAGGATTACGCGCGCGTGATCTGAGAGGCTTCAGAGGATTGCCGCGTTCGCTCGCCGACACGATCGTCCTCCACGCTTCCTTGGCGCCTGGTGTTCCAGAGGTCCCGCGCGGCGAGCCCTCCATGTCTCGGCGTCCCGATCCCGTCTTCGCCGGATTTTCTTCGTTCGTTCGCTCGCTCCTCGACGATCCCTCTTCGCAACCTCTCGCGCAGCGCAACCTCCGTCTATCGGAGATCGAAACAGCCATCGCGCGCGCGGGGAAATTCCGACCGTTTCCGCGCTTTCGCTTGGCGCGGGCGCGGCGTGTCTGCTACCGGAGGGGCTTCACATGCGCATCCTGGGGATCAACGCCTATCACGGCGACGCCGCCGCGGCGATCGTCGTGGACGGGCGCCTCGTCGCTGCCGCCGCGGAGGAGCGGTTCAACCGGGTTAAACACTGCGCGGGATTTCCGAAGTTGGCCATCGCGTACTGCCTCCGCGAAGCGGGCGTCCCGCTCGAAAAGCTGGATCATGTGGCGGTGTCGAGCGATCCGCGGGCCAACCTGCCGTTGAAGCTCTGGCGCAGCCTGCGGCGCGCGTGGCATCCGCGCGCGTGGCGTTCCGCGCGACGCCTCGTTTCGATGGGGAACCTGCGTGGGGAGTTCGTCGAGGTGGCGCCCTCGGGGTTGCCGCCGCGCGTGCCGATCCATCGCATCGAGCATCACTTCAGCCACGCGGCGAGCGCGTTCTTCGTGAGCCCGTTCGCGCGCGCGGCGATCTTGACCCTCGACGGCTTCGGCGATTTTTCGAGCGGATTTCTCGGCTGCGGCGAAGGGAACCGCATCCACGAGATCGGTCGGATCCGTTTCCCGCATTCGCTCGGCGTCTATTACACCGCGCTGACGCAATATCTCGGGTTCCCCTGGTATGGCGACGAGGGAAAGGTGATGGCGCTCGCGGCGCTCGGAAAACCGACGCGCATAGCGGAGATGGCGAAGGTGCTCCGCGTGGATCGCCGCGGGTTCGCGCGGCTCGGCCTCAAGTATTTCACGCATCATTCGCGCGGCGTCGCGATGAACTGGGAGGGAGGCTCGCCGCATATCGGGCCGCTCTACAGTCCCGCACTGGAAGACCTGCTCGGGCCCGCCCGGTCGAAGAATCAGCCGCTCGACGCGCGGTTCTACGATGTGGCCGCTTCGATGCAGGCGCATCTCGAGGAGGTGGTGCTCGAGATCGCCCGACGGCTCGCGGCCGAAACGGGGGAAACCCGCCTCTGCCTCGCCGGCGGGGTGGCGCTCAACAGCGTCGTCAACGGCCGCATCCGCGAAGAAACCGCCTTCAAAGAACTGTTCATCCAGCCGGCCGCGGCGGACGACGGCACGGCGATCGGCGCGGCCTTCGCCGTGGAGCATCACACCCTTGGGCGCGCGCGCGAGTTCGTGATGGAGCACGCCTATTGGGGGCCGTCGGCTTCCTCCGAAGAGATTGAGGCGGCGCTGCGGCGCGCGAAACTGACTGCGGAAAAGCTCGACGATCCGGAGGGCGCGGCGGCGCAGGCGATCGCCGACGGGGCGGTGGTCGGCTGGTTTCAGGGAAGGATGGAGTTCGGCCCGCGCGCCCTCGGCAACCGCAGCATCCTTGCCGACCCGCGGCGGCCGGAACTGAAGGCGTTGCTCAACGACCGCGTGAAACACCGCGAGAGCTTCCGTCCGTTCGCCCCCTCGCTCCTCGAAGAAGAGGCGGGGCGCTACTTCGCGCAGGAGTATCCGTCGCCCTACATGCTCCTCGTCTATCGCGCGCGGAAAGAGATGGAATCGGCGATCCCGGGAGCGCTCCACGTGGACCAGACCGGCCGCCTCCAGACCGTGCGCGGCCCGGAGAATCCGCGCTACCGCCGGCTCCTCGAACGTTTCCAGGAGCTCACGGGGCATGGGATCGTGGTGAACACCTCCTTCAACGACAGCGAGCCGATCGTCTGCACGCCCGACGACGCGATCCACTGTTTCCTCAAGACGAAGATGGACGTGCTGTTCCTCGGCGATTACCGCATCGCGCGCCGGCCTGGCGGCGGTTGACGCAGGCGCGTTTCCCCGTAGAATCAGCGGCGGCGTCCCGCCGAGCCATGGGACGCGCACTCAACCCTCGCCCCTCAGTCAACTCATGGAAGGCCTCGAACTTCTTCACGACCTCGCCGTCGTCCTTTTGATCGCGGGACTGGCGGGATGGATCGCGCGCCGCCTCGGGCTGTCGGCGGTGGTGGGTTATCTCGTTGCCGGGCTCGTGATTGGGCCGCACACGCCGCCGTTTTCGTTGGTCCTCGACGAGGCGCAGGTGCGCACGCTCGCGCAGCTCGGGCTGGTCTTCCTGATGTTCGCCATGGGAATGGAGCTGAGCGTCAGCCGGCTCCGTCGTCTTGGCGCGCCGCTCGTCATCGCGACGGCGCTCGGCGCGCTGATTGTGCTGAACGTCTGCCGCGCGATCGGGCTGTTCGCGGGCTGGACGCACGCCGAAATCCTTTGCGTGACGGGGATGCTCATCGTCTCTAGTTCGGCGGTCATCTCGAAACTCGTGATGGATTTCGGTCTGGCGCACGAGCGCGTGGGGCAGCTCGCGATGGGGATCACCCTGCTGGAAGACGGCGTGGCCGTGGCGATGCTTGCCTACATCGGCACGCTCGGCGGGCCCGATGCGGCGGGAACGGCGCCGGTCGTCCACATCCTCGCCATCTTCGCGGGCTTCGTGGCGCTCGTGCTGATCCTCGGCCTCATCGTCGTGCCGCGCGTGCTGCGTCCCGCGATGCGACATGGCGGCCTGGAGATCGTCACGCTCCTCCTCGCGGGAGGCATCCTCGGCCTCGCCGTGCTCGCCGTGCGTGCGGGCTACTCCGTCGCGCTCGGCGCGTTTCTCCTCGGCGCCATCGTTGCCGAAGGCCCGTTTCGCGCGCGAGTGCGGCGCGCCTTCAGCGGACTGAAAAACACGTTCACGGGCGTTTTCTTCGTCGCGGTTGGAATGATGATCGCGCCGCGCCTGCTCGTGGAGAACGCGGGATGGATCCTGGGGCTTTCCGCCTTCGCGCTCGTTGCCCGCCCGATCGCCTGCAGCGCGGCGCTGCTCGCCGTGGGGACGCCCTTCGCCGTGGCGGTGCGCGCCGCGCTGTGCCTGACGGCGATCGGAGAGCTCTCGCTGGTCATCGCCGAGTTCGGCGTCTCGAAGGGGGTGCTCGACGCGCGGTTTCCCGCGATCGCGGTGGGCGTGACCGTCGTCACCGCGCTCGGCTCGCTGGGCCTGGCGCGATGGGGGGAAGGCATGGCTTTGGCGCTCGAAGCGCGGCAGCCTCGCGCGATTCGGGCGTTCCTTGCTTCGTGGGCGGATTGGTTGGGGGCTGTCGAGGCGCATGGGCGATCGAGCGCTGTCTGGCGGATGGTGCGCGGCCGTTTGATCCAGGTGGGCGTCGAAGTCCTGTTGGTGAGCGGGCTGTTCGAGTTTTCTCCTGCGATCCGCGAGATGATCGCCGGATGGGTGTCCCCTCGATCGGAACATCTCGCGGCCTTTCACGCGCTGTTTTGGGCAGGACTCGTGTTGGTCGTTGCGGGTCCGCTGCTCGCGATCTGGCGCAACGTGTCGGTGTTGACGATGGTGGCCGCCGAGATGGCGACGAACTCCTCGGACCACCCGCGCGCGCGCGCGATCTTCGAGACGGCGCTGCGGACCGTCGCCGCGGTTTCCATGGGGATGTGGCTCTGGACGGTGTTCCCCTTTTATATCGCGTCGCCGCACGCGGTTGCGTTTTCAGCGGCCGTTTTTGTCTTCATCCTCGCCTTCTTCGGCCGGAGGCTCAGCCGATGGCATCGCCAGGTTGAGCTTGCGGTTCACGAGGCGCTCGGACACCTCGACAGCCGGGGGCATCTCGCCCTCGGTGCGCGTTTGGAGCAGGCGGGCGAATGGAACATTCATCTCGAGGAATGCGAACTTCCCGATCACGCGGCGTGCGCGGGAAAAAATCTGGCGGAACTGAATCTGCGCCGCCGTTTCGGCTGCACGGTGGTGCGGATCGAGCGCCAAGGTTTCGTGATTCCGCGGCCTTCGCCCGCGACGGAAGTCTTTCCAGGCGATCACCTGCTGCTCGCCGGCACAGAGTCGCAGATCGCCGAGGCGCGCGCGGCCCTCGGCGATCAAGAGGAACGCGGAGCGGACGGCGGAGAGACGGAGGCCCTGCTCCAGTCGCTGCGCGTTCCCGACGAGAGCCCGCATCTGGGACAATCGCTCGCGGATCTCGCTCCGCTGCGGGTGACGGGCGTCCAGGTGCTCGGCATCCGCCGCACCAATGAGCGGATCGTGAATCCTTCCGGCGAAGAGACCCTTTGCGCGGGCGACGAACTCCTCGTGCTCGGCGAGCCGTCGCGGGTGCAACGCTTCGCGAAATCTTTGCGCCAGGATTCGTCCACGGGCTGACGCGCGCCGATGGGCCTCCCGGGGGGCGCCGGATGCGCGAGCGTCAGGAGGCGTTCGAAGGCGCCAGAAGGTCGCCGTCCAGACGGAGTTGCACGAGCCCCTGTTGGAGGATGTTCCGCCGCGGAGGCGGAATGCCGAGGTCATAAGCCATCTCGCGACAGAGGCGATTCGGCGCGGGCGCGGGCCAATCGGCCCAAAGGGTTTGCAGGCGGGCGCGCGCGGTCTCCGCGGCGCGCGCGTGCGCGAACGGGAGGACCACGTTGATCGCCATTTCGCGCCAGCGTTCGGGGCCGATGAGCGCGACTGGCCGCGCCAGGCGCGCGCCGCCCGCCCGATAGTGCCGCGACCAAAAGGCGTGCTCGATCGCGGGCGGACGACGGAGGCGTTCCGGTTGGGCGGCCAACGCCGCGAGCCATTCCTCGATCCGCGAACGGCGGGAGAGGAGGAGCGCGAGGGCGGCAAGACGGCGTTCGGGATGATTCGCGGGTCGCACTTGATGGACGCGGAGCGGAACGGCGCGCGCTGCGGCGAGGAGCGCTGCGATGCGCTGATCGTCGTCGGTGAGGCGGAGCATCGAGGCGACGGGTACGGCCGCGGCGAGGCGACGGAAGATCCAGCGGTTATGCTTGTAGCCGAGCGCCTCGGCGAGCGCTTCCCAGGCGGCCTGCTCCGGGCCGACGGCCGCACTCCGGACTTCGAGGCGCTGCGATTTCCGTTCGAAACGAAACCGTCCCGCAGCTTCGATCCGCGCGAGTTTTTCGTCGGGAGCAAGATGATCGAATGGCGAGAGGCTGCGGCGGAGGCGCATCGGAGCGATCGGATAACTATCGGGATCGAGCGATTCGGCGAGTTCGCCGAGCGAGCCTTCGAGATGGGGACTCAAGACGATTTGCGCGACCGCGCGACCCCCGTAGCGCGTCAGACGCGGAACGGCTTCCGAAGACCAGAGGCAGACATCGAGGATCACGCGCGCATACGCGGGATCGGCCTCATGCCCATGCTCGTCCCAGCCGGTCGCGTGGAGATGAATTTCGACATCGCCGCGACGGAGGACGCCACCGATCTCTAGGCGCGCGTCCGTAAAGTCGGGGCCGCCCTCGACGTTCCATCGGCCGGGCGAAAGGACGCGGATCGATCGCCCGTCGCGATCGAAAAGCCTTTCGGTATGGAAGAGCTGATCGGCCCAGATCGCCTGAACGAGGCGTTCGGAGACGGGGATCGGCTCATGAAAGTCCGCCGGTTCGCGCAAGGAGAACAGGGCGCGCGCGCCCCGCGCGGCGGAGAACTCGCGGGCGGATCCCATCCGCGTCATGGAGGTCACCCTGCGGACGCGCCGCGCGCGATGCAACGCGAAAGTGAACGGGTTGACAGCGCCGAAGGCTTTCGTAATCTCCGAGCATGAAAACGATCGCGATCGTCTGCGCCGCGTTGCTCCTCGCCGACGCGGAAGCCCAGGTGAAGACCGGGGCGCCCGCGCCCGAATTTTCGCTGCAGTCCGTTGACGGGCGGACGGTGCGCCTCTCGGACTACCGAGGGAAGATCGTCGTGTTGGAATGGATCAACTTCGGCTGTCCTTTCGTCCTCAACCACTATCGCGGCGGCGCGATGCCGGCCGTTCAAGCGGAGATGGCAGGCCAAGGGATCGTTTGGTTGGCGATCAACTCGACCCATTCTCAACACGCGGACCATCGTCCGGCGGAGAAGCTGGCGGCTCAGGCGAAAGAAATGGGTCTGAAATCCACGGCGTTGCTGCTCGATCCGGAGGGCGCCGTCGGCCGTCTCTACGGCGCGAAGACGACGCCGCACATGTTCGTGGTGGATGCCTCCGGGAACGTGGCGTACCAGGGGGCCGTTGACGATCAACCTCGGACGAAAGGCGATCCCCGGATGGCGAAGAACTATGTTCGCGCCGCGGTGGAGGATCTTCGCGCGGGGAAAACGGTTGCGATCCCCGAGACCAAGGCTTACGGCTGCAGCGTAAAATACGCGAAGTGACTCGCGCGCTTGCATTCGAAGAAATTCCGTACGAGAATATGAGTATGAGTAAACCTGATTCTCAAACGCAAAAGATCATTCGTGAGTTGGCCGTCGCTTATGCGATGGAGCTCGAGACCGTGCAGAACTACATCGCCGCCTCGATCAACCCGGACGGCGTTCGTTCGGACGTCATCAAGAAGGCGCTGGCCGCCGACGTGGCGACCGAGGTGTCGCACGCGCAACAACTGGGGCAGCGCATCAAAACCCTCGGGGGCCGCGTGCCCGGTTCACTCGACAACGTCCGCAATCAGTCCTACCTGCAGCCGGCCGCCGACACGACCGACATCGTCCGCGTGATCAAGGGCGTGATCCGCGCGGAAGAGGGCGCGATCGCGCAGTACAAGAAGATCATCAAGCTCTGCGAAGGGCATGATTGGGTGACGCAGGATCTCGCGATCGAGATCCTCGGCGGCGAAGAGGAACACCGTCGCGAGTTTCTCGGATTCCTTCGAGAATACGAAAAGGCCTGATCTGCCGTGGGGAAACCGGGGATGTTCACCGCGGGGCTTGGCGCGCGGTTCGTCCGGGGCTTTCGGCAGTCCGCGCGTTCTTCGGAGGGAGACGTCGTTTCGGATTTTCCGGCTTCGCAGCCGCCGCGGAATGCGTTAACAAGAACGGAATGAAACTGTTTGATTTGACCGGCGAGGTGGCGGTGGTCATCGGCGCGACCGGCGTGATCGGCGGAGCCATCGCCGAAGGCATGGCCGAGGCGGGCGCGCGCGTGGCGTTGCTTGCGCGATCGCGGGAAACCGGCGAGGCGCGCGCGCAAGCCATCCGGGATCGTGGCGGCGAAGCGGCCTACTTTTCCGCCAGCGCCACCGACGCCGTCCACCTCCGGGAGGCGTGCGCCGCCGTGGAGAGCCGATTCGGTCCGGTGAGCGTCCTCGTCAACTGCGCCGGAGGCAACGATCCGGAAAGCACGGTCTCCGCCGAGAACCCTTTCGAGAAAATTCCGCTCGAGGCCTGGATGGCCAACTACAACCTCAACTTCGTCGGAGGCGCGCTCCTGCCCTGCCAGGTCTTCGGCCCCGGCATGTTGGCTCGCGGCAGGGGGAGCGTCATCCATATCGCCAGCGTCTCGGCGCATCTGCCTCTCTCGCGGGTCGTCAGCTATTCCGCGGCGAAAGCGGCCGTTCTCAACTTCAGCATGTTCCTCGCGCGCGAATGGGCGCCGAAGGGCGTGCGCGTCAACACGATCACGCCGGGATTCTTTCCCGCAGGCCAAAACAAGAAACTGCTCTTCAAGGAGGACGGATCTCCCAGCGAACGCACGCGCGCGATCTGGGGTCATACCCCCATGGGGCGCTTCGGGGAGGCCTCGGAGCTCGTCGGCGCGGCGATCTTTCTTGCGAGCGAAAAGGCCTCCAGTTTTGTCACGGGCGCCGATCTTCGCGTGGACGGAGGGTTCCTCTGTCAGACCATTTGAGCGGTCGGCGGGGTCCCCGAAGCCGAGGCGCGGCGTTCAGCGGCGCCGGATGATCAGCGCCCTCCACGGATGGCCGATCGCGCCCAACTGGCTGCGGGCCGAGATGGAGCACGCGTTGAGGCCGACGTTCAGCCGCCAGAGGAAATGCGCGTCGCGATGCGTCACCCGCTGTCCGTTGACGCGGATCTCGAAGGAATCGAAGAATTGCGCCTGAAACGGTTCGAGCTGCAACCGGATCTCGGCGGGAGCGCGACGCCAGTCCATACGAACGCGCACGCGATTGCAGGACCAGTAGAGATGCCTCGGATCGGAAACGCGGCGCTGCCCCGCGGGAGGCGAGTGCGGATCCAGGCGAGAGGGAAGATACCAACGGGGATAATACCACCAGGATTTCGGGGCCTCCTTCACTCCGTAGTCGCGCCGTTGGAACCACCCCATGAAGAGATAGCAATGCCGAGCCCACGACTCGGGTTGGGCGTAGTGGATACTCCCGCCGGGGCAGGGAACGCCGAGCGAAAGATGGCGCGCCTCCCGGCGGAAGATCCCCGGCTCCCCGCGGTCCCGTTCGAGCAGGACGATCAGTTCGCCGATCGAGAAAGGGCGACCGCGGGAATCGAGCCAGCAGCCGGCGTGCCCTCCGGCGTTATCCACCTCGAGGCAGATCCACTTGTCATGGAAATGGTCGTAGACATCGAGCGAAGAATGGTTGATGACCTGCGTGCGTCGCGCGGGCACTCCGAGAGCCCAGAGCGCTTCCTCCATGGTGTGCGCGTAGCCGCCGCACATGCCGCACACCTCGCCTCGTTTGATGCCGGCAAGCAGACGGTCGCCACGCTCCTCGAAGATCGCGCGCGGCCAGGGCCAGTACGAGGTATGCGGCCACAGGTTGGCGATGTGCCGTCCGATCGCCAACACCCCTTCGAACGCGTTTCGCGCGCCGTGATACAACCGCGCCAACTCGGGGTGCGCCCGCTGGCATGCGCGAAAGTTGGCCGGCCGATCGGGGATCGAATCGAAGCGGATCGGGCTCTCGACGATGGGCGGATCGTGAAAATCCACCAACGTGAGCGACCTCGGCATCGCAGGCGCACGCTGCGGCGGCGTCGCGCGAAGCGTCAGGATCTCGCGCTGCTCCCGAGGGGAGACGCTCGGGCGCTCGACCGGGGCCGAACGACACTCCACGCGTCGAATCCATCCGTGGAACACCTCCGTCCATCGGGTGCGATGCGGACGAAGCTCGTTGATCGCCCCTCCGATCTCGAGAGGGACGCTCCGCTGGAGGTACGCATGCCAGGCGACGTTGCGGGCCAGGCTGATTCCGCCGGCGCTCAAGCGAAACCCTGTCGAGGAATTCCAACTCACCCGCACCCGGAGCGGACGCTCTCCGTGTCGTGGAGCAAGGAGGCGAAGGTCGTGCCCATAAAAACGGAGATGGAGATCGCACTCCGCGCCTCTGGGGCGCGCCGAAAGGAGAAAATAGTTTCCAAAAGTCCGGGCCAAAATCCCGCCCGCATCTCCTTCGTCCAGGAGAAATTCCAGGAGGAGAGCGCCCGCCGCGTCATTGAGTTTTCCACGATTCCAATAGAGGAGACCGCGACCGCCGGCGGAGAAACGCAACCCGCGTCCTCGCTGAAACCCTTCGGAGGGATGAGTCATCCCCATGACCGGCGCGCCCCCGCCGCGGGCGACGCGCGGGCGGGCGCTCCTTTCGAGATCGAGGAAGAACGTGCGGCGCGCCTTCATCGCTCGCCGGGGCCCCGGCCGCGTCCGTCGCGGCTTTCCTGCGAGGAAAGGGGCGAGGCCGAGCAGGGCGGTCTCGAAACCCCATAGGGATAAGGCGTTCTCGGCCTTTCGGATGGAGATCTCACTGGGGAAGCATGAAAGATCCTGGTTCAAAACGCAAAGGCCTCTGAGGAATCGGCGGAGCTCCCAACGCTTCGAGAAGTTGGTCGGGATCCGTTGTCGGCGCGTGGCAGGCGAAGTTGCGGCACACGTAGACCGCGGAACGTCCGTTTACGGGCTTCATTCCGGCGAGCGCGCGAGGGCGCGGGGCGTTCGGCCCGAAGAGCGTCGTATGCGGAAGGAAGCAGCGGTTCACCTCGCGCCAGAGCGTCTCCGCCTGCTCGCGGTCCGCGCCCGCGGCGACAACGACCTGCCGCGGCGGAGCGAGATGGTCCATCACGGCGCACATCATGAGCGGCATCGCCGGCGGAAACCGTTCGAGGCGCGGGCCGAACGCGCGCAGGGTTTCTTCCGCGCGCGCGCGATACGCCTCGTCGCCGGTCAGCCCCGCGAGGCGGAGGAGATTGAGCGCGGCAACGGAATTTCCCGAAGGCTCCGCGCCTTCGTAATCGGATTTTGGGCGGACGAAGAGCGTCGGATCGTCTCCGCGCGCGAGGAAGAATCCGCCGCGGGTCGCATCCCAAAAGCCTTCGATCTGTTCGGCAGTCAGCCTCCGCGCCTCTTCCAGCCAACGGGCTTCTCCCGAGGCCTCGAAGAGATCGAGGAGTCCGGCGGCGAGAAAGGCGTAGTCGTCGAGAAAGGCCGCGCCGCGCGCCTCTCCGTCGCGCCAGCGTCGCAAGAGTTGTCCGGTGGCGGGATCGCGCAGACGGACGAGGACGAACTCCGCCGCGCGCGCCGCCATCGTTGCGAACGCGGTATCACCGAAGGCGCGTCCCGCCGTTGCCAAACCGGAGATCATCAAGCCGTTCCAGGAGGCGATCACCTTGTCGTCGCGGAGAGGGCGCGCGCGTCGCGCGCGCGCCGCGAAGAGCTTCGGTTTCGCACGCGCCACGACGTTTCGGACTTTGGCGGCGGGCATTCCCAGGCGGCGCGCGACGGCCTCGATTTCCTCCGCGGGGTGAAGGACGTTTCGGCCATCCTCGAAGTTGCCCTCGGCGACGCACGCGAAACGTTCGGCGACGATCCGCGCCTCCTCGGCGCCGAGCGCCTCGCGGAGCTCCTCGAGGCGCCACGCGTAGAAACGCCCCTCATGCCCCTCGCTGTCGGCGTCCTCCGCGGAGAAAAAGGCGCCCTCGGGCGAGGTCATGTCGCGGCGGATGTACTCCGCGATCTCTCGCGCGACCTCTTCGAAGATCGGCTGTCGCGTGAACTGCCACGCCGCGCAGTACGCGGCGAGCAACTGCGCGTTGTCGAAGAGCATCTTCTCGAAGTGCGGCACGCGCCACTCCGCGTCCACGCTGTAGCGGTGAAATCCGCCGCCCACCTGATCGCGGATTCCCCCGTGGGCCATGCGTTCGAGGGTGAGGAGCGCCATGTCGCGCGCGCGGCCGTCGCCCGTGGCCGCGGCGTAGCGAAAAAGGAAGGAGAACTGGACGGGCCGCGGAAACTTCGGCGCGCCGCCAAAACCTCCGAAAGCCGCGTCGAACGACCGTTCGAAATGACGATAGGCCGTCGCGGGGAGCGAGACGGGCGCGGCCGCCGGCGCATCGCCCTCGTCCACGAGCGATCCTACGGCGCGCGCGAGGCGGCCGGCTTGTTCATCGAGCGTGCCGCGGCTCTCCTTCCACGCGCGCTGGATGCGGCGCAGCATTTCGAGGAAGCCCGGTCGCCCGCCGCGGTCGTCCGGCGGAAAATAGGTTCCGCAGAAGAAGGGTTCGAGCCGCGGGTTCAGCCAAACGCTCATCGGCCAGCCGCCTCCGCCGGTCATCGCTTGCGTTGCGGTCATGTAGAGTTGATCGAGATCGGGACGCTCCTCGCGATCCACCTTGATCGGCACGAAGTGCGCGTTGAGGTAGGCGGCAATTTCCGCGTTCTCGAACGACTCGCGCTCCATCACGTGGCACCAATGGCAGGTGGAATAGCCGATTGAGAGAAAGATCGGCTTGTCCTCGCGTCGCGCCTTCGCGATGGCCTCGTCGCCCCAGGGATGCCAATCGACCGGGTTGGCGGCATGCTGGAGGAGATAAGGACTTTTCTCGCCGGCGAGGCGGTTCGCGCGAGGGCGGGGAGAGGCGGCGCTCATGCGCGTCCAATCTCGCTCGCGTCGTGGCGCGGCGCAACCCTGTGCGGCGCGCCGGCGCGAGAGATCAGGGGAGGCGGCCCAAATCCACGGATCAGCTCGATTTTCAGAGAGCAACCCTCATCATTATCCATTGAGGATCGGAGAGGTGGGGCGTGTCGAGATTTCCGACTCCCCACAAGAAGGGTGCGACGGCTCGGCCGGCGGCCTCGCCCTACCTTTCCACAGTCTATGCTTGAGAAAAATCCGCTCTGTCGCGAAGCGAGGGAGGGCGCCGCCGCCGGCGGCGCCGCGGCCGCGGCTTGAGTCCAAAATGTTGCGAGGGCGTCGCATGTTCCTCGACCGAGGATGGA
>JABWAM010000027.1 GCA_013360985.1 Verrucomicrobiia bacterium
CGTCGCGCGCGTGCGCGAAGCGGCCGAAGCGGCGAAGCGCGCGCTGTCTGAGAAAGAGGAAGTCGAGGTGGCCCTCCCCTTTCTCGCGCCGAACTTCAGCTTCGCCGCGCGCGTCTCCCGGGCGAAGCTCGAGGCGCTCACGCGCGATCTCGTGGAGCGCACGCGCGCCAACTGTTTGCGCGCGCTCGCCGACGCCAAGCTGAAGCCGGAGGACCTTGCCGAGGTCGTTCTCGTCGGAGGACAGACCCGCATGCCGCTTGTTCGGAGCCTCGTGCGCGAGGTGTTTGGACGCGAACCGAACGTCCAAATCAATCCCGACGAGGCGGTCGCCCTCGGGGCGGCGATCCAAGCGGAGATCCTTTCCGGCGGCTTTCAAGGCATGCTCCTGCTGGACGTCACCCCGCTTTCGCTCGGGATCGAGACGTTCGGCGGACTGATGAACATCATCATTCCGCGCAACTCGACGATCCCGATCAAGGCGGGCGAAATGTTCACCACCGCCGTGGACAACCAGCGCTCGATGCTCATCCATGTCCTCCAAGGCGAACGCGAGCTGGCCAAGGACAACTGGTCGCTGGGACGTTTCGAGTTGGCCTTCGCGCCCGCCCCGAAGGGCGTGCCGCGCGTCGGCGTCCAGTTCGAGATCGACGCCAACGGCATCCTTCACGTCCTGGCCCGCGACGTGAAGACCGGCGCCGAGAAGATCGTGGAGATGCAGTCGGCGGTGGATGTTTCGGATGAGGCCGTCGAGAAGATGATCTCTGAATCGTTGGAGCACGCCTTCGACGATCTTGCGCAACGGCAGTGGATCGACGCGAAGATCAAGGCGGGCGACATGCTCAAAGCGACGCGACATGCGCTCGGCGAAGTCGGCGCGACGCTCGCCGCCGCCGAACGCGCCGCGATCGAAGCGGCGCTCCGCGGGGTCGAGGAGGCCCTCGGCACTGAAGACCCGAAAACGAAGGTCGGCAACGCGAACCTTCTCAAGCAGGCGAATGGCGCGTTGGACGACGCCACGCAGCGCCTCGCGAGCGTCATGATGGATTCGGCGCTCGCCCGCGCCGCGAAGGCGTCGTGAGTCTCGAGATGGGCCGGGAGCGGAGAAGCTGGTCGCTCCGGAAACGTTTCGGGGCGTCGCGCGCGCAGCGGGGGGCTCCCTCCGTCTTGTGCGAAATTCGAGTTCCGGAGATTTTTCAGGAAAATCTCGTCCTTGACCTCGGTCAAGGCGGCGGCGGCGGGAGTTGTGCGAGAATCAGGGCATGAACGCGACGCAAGAAGCGCTTCTCGACGTGCGCGAAGACCTTCGCGCGGGACGGCATCCCTTGGGGCGGATCATGGAGGTCGCCAAACCGCTGGCGCCGGGACAGAAGCTCCGGCTCGTCACCCCTTTTCAGCCCGTGCCGCTTTTCGCGGTGCTAGGCGATTTGGGTTTCACCTATGAGTGCACGGAGATCGCGCCGGACCATTGGGAGACCCTCTTCACGCGGAAGGAAGCGGCCGGCGCGCCGCCGAAGGCGTCGCCCGACGGTCGAGCCGCCGCCGCATCATCACCGGCGGCCCAGCCGGTCGAGGTGGACGCGCGCGGTTTGGAGCCTCCGGAGCCGATGGTGCGAATTCTCGGCGAACTGGAGAAGCTCGGCGCGGGCGGGACGCTGCGCGCGATCACGGATCGCCGGCCGGTGCATCTCCTTGGCATTCTTGACCAGCGCGGCGTCGCGCACACCGGCTCCGCGCAGCCCGATGGGAGCTGGGTGACGGAAATTCGGAAAGGATGAACGCGGAATGAGGCGCGCGGGAGAGACGTCTCGCCGCCCGGCGGCGGGTGGCGCGAGCGTTCGCGCGTGAGGGTGCGCGGTTTTCGCGTCAACCCGGCATGAATCCTCCGATGCATGCGCCTGCGACCGGGGTCGCGATGCGCTTCGTGCTTTTCGGGCTCGCCTGCCTGACGAGTGCGGCGGTCTGGCTGCTCGTCGAGCCGGAGATCCTCACCGCGCATCATTATCGTCCGCATACGGTCGCGTGGGCGCATCTCGTCGTGCTGGGGTTCATCCTCTCGGTGATCGCGGGGGCGCTCTATCAGATCGCGCCGGTCGCGATGGAAACGAAGCTTTACAGCGCGCGGCTCGCCGAGTTCCATTTCGTGGCGCACTTTCTCGGCGTGGGGTTCATGGTGCCGTTTTTTACGGTGTGGGACCTCAAGCAGGTAGGGCATGGCGGCTCCCTGGTCTTTCTCGGCATGCTCATCTTCGTGGGGAACATCGCGCGCACGCTGAATCGCGCGCCGAGGCCCGATGTGGTCGGGGCGTTCATCGCCTCCTCCATGCTCTGGCTCTTCCTGACGATGGGAGCGGGGCTGACGATCGCGACGAACAAGTTTTGGCCGTTCCTGCCCGGATCTCAGTTGAACTGGATGTATGCGCACGCGCACCTCGGGGTGGGCGGTGTCTTCATCAACTTGACGGCGGGGGTCTCGCTGCGGCTGGCGCCGATGTTCACCCTCTCGGAAATCCGGAGCGCGGCGCGGGCGTGGTGGGCCTTCGCCCTGGTGAACCTCGGCGTCGCGGGGCTCTTTTGGGCGATCGTCTCGGGATCTCCGCCGGCGCAACGCGCCTTCGGAGGCGTCCTCGTCGTCGGGCTCGGCGTCTATGGAGCGGAGCTCCGCGCGATCTTCGCGGCGCGCAAACGGCGGCGGCTCGACTGGGGGTTGTGGCAGTTCTTTTTCGCGGTAGCGACCCTCGCGCCGGTGGCGATCGTGGGACTGGCGATCGTGAGCCCGGTGGCCTTTCGTCCCGAGACCCTGGAGCGTTGGCAGACCGGATACGCCCTCCTCGCGTTGCTGGGGGTGATCGTGCCCGCGATCCTCGGGATGCTGCAAAAAATCCTTCCGTTCCTCATTTGGCAGAGGGTTTACGCCCCGTTCATCGGGCGACGGCCGGTTCCCTCGCTCGGACAACTCTCCTCTGAATCCATTCAAGGCGCCGTTTTTTGGAGCTATCTCGTCGCGTTGGTTGCGCTGTTGGCCGCGGCGATTTCCGGCTCGAATGGACTGGCGCGCGGCGCGGCGGCGATTTGGCTCGCCGTCGTGGCGCTTTTCCTCGTCAATGCGGGGCAGATCCTTGGACACTGGTTTCGCCCGAGGACCTGCCTCGCGCGCTCCCCTTGAACATGAACCCGACCCCGACCTCCCCCGAACTCGACACCGCTTGGGCGCGGCTGCGCACCGTGATCGACCCCGAGATTGGATTGAACCTTGTGGATCTCGGCCTCGTCTATTCGGTTGAACTGAAGGAGGGCGCGCTCGACGTGGCAATCACGCTCACGACGCGCGGCTGTCCGATGCACGACATGATCGTCGAAGGCTGCCGCCGCGCGCTCGAAGGAATTCCCGGTGTGCGAGAATCGAACATCCACGTCGTCTGGGATCCGCCCTGGAATCCCGAGATGATGAGCGCGGAAGCGAAGCGCCAGTTGGGGCGATAACCGGGGCGGCGCCGCGCGCGCCGCGTCCCTATTTGGCGGGCGTGGCGTCCTTCGCCGCGGCGTCGGCGTCTTCGCTCGGCTTGTTCACCGTGCGTTCGCCGGTGAAGAACTCCTCCATGTCGGCGCCGATCTCGAGGAAGGTGTCTTCGATGTTGCCTCCCAGGCTCTTGCGGGAGGCATCTTGATATCGCGGCGAGCGAATTTTGAGATCCACGATCTCGACGACTTTGCCGGTCGTCGCGGAGATTTTCATCGTCCCGAGGCGCGAATCTTTTTCGTCGTACCAATCGAAGGTCCAGATCGGGCTCACTTCTCCTTCGTGCGGTTTTTCGAGGAGGACGTTGAGCGCATGGAGGGGGATCCCGCTTTCCCGCGCGCACTTCTCGATGAACCGGATGCACTTCTCGGAGTCGTACTTCAGTTCCTCGGGGCGAATGACGTAACGGCGGTCGCCGCCGTCGAAGATGTTTCCCGGCTCGACGTTACGGACCATCTCGGGCCCGATCATCTGCACGGCGCGCACCTTGAGGAAGAGGGATTCGTCGAAGAAGCGGATCCACCAGTAGCGCGGCCGCAGCTTGGCATTCTCGCAGCGCATCGAGAGGAAGTTCGCGCCGACTGCGTCGCCGAGTTGTTTGCGCGCGAGGGAGAGCGTCTCGAAGGCGGTCAGGGGTTTGTCGGCGGGCGCGGCGAAGGCCGTGGCGGAGGAGAGGAGGAGGGCGGCGAGAAAGAGGCGAAGCATCGTCATGGCCTTTCGCTTACCACGCCCCGGACGCCCTCGCAAACTCAAACCGCGTAGGCCCGCGATTTCCAGAACCGGAGCGCGGGAGGAAGCGTCCGTCACGCGCGCCGGGCGAAATCCGTCGCGCCCGACGGTTTATTTCTTCAGCAGGCTTTGACCCGTCATTTCTTGCGGCGGCGGGTGCCCCATCATTTGGAGGAGCGTCGGCGCGAGATCGGCGAGACGCCCGCCTTCGCGCAAGGTGGCGCCCTTGAAGCGGTTGTCCACGACGATCGCCTCCACGTCGTTGAGGGTGTGGCTCGTGTGGGGACAGCGATGGACGGGATCCCACATCTGTTCGCAATTTCCGTGGTCGGCGGCGACCAGGGCCGCGCCGCCGGCGCGACGGAGCGCGTCGAGGATCCGCCCCACGCATGCGTCCACGGTTTCCACCGCGCGGATCGCTGCGGCGAGCGAGCCGGTGTGACCCACCATGTCGGGATTGGCGAAGTTGATGACGAGGAGGTCGTCTGTGCCCGCCGCGATCCGTTGCACGGCCTCCTCGCAGACTCCGTGCGCCGACATCTCGGGCTGAAGGTCGTAAGTGGGCACCTTCGGCGACGGCACGATCCGTCGCTCCTCGCCCGCGAACGGGTCATCGCGGTAATCGTTGAAAAAGAAGGTCACGTGCGGATATTTCTCCGTCTCCGCGCAGCGGAACTGCCGCAGGCCGAGGCGGCTCACGTGCATCCCGAGGATGTTTTCCATCTTCGGCGGTTTGAAGAAGAGGGGATGAACCTCCAGGCCGGGTTCGTACTGGGTCATCGTCGCGAACCACAGGTCGAGCTTTTTCTTCCTCGGGAATCCCGCGAAATCGGGTTGGACGAACGCGCGCGTCAGCTCGCGCGGGCGGTCGCCGCGGAAATTGAAGAAGAGGACCGCGTCGCCGTCGCGCACCGTCGCGAGCGGGGCCCCGTCCGCTCCCGCGATGCAGATGGCCGGCACGAACTCGTCGCCGCGCATCGTCGGGCGGCTCGGGTTCGCGTAGTAGGCCTCGAGCGCCGCCGTCGCGCTCGTCGCGCGCTGAGAGGCGCCGTCCGTCAGCGCTTCGTAGGCTTCCCGGACGCGTTCCCAGCGCTGATCGCGGTCCATCGCGTAATACCGCCCGCAGACGCTCGCGATTTTGCCAAGTCCGATCGCGCCGCAGCGCCGCTCGATCTGTTGGACGAACCCGAGGCCCGAAGTTGGCGCCGTGTCGCGTCCGTCGGTGAAGGCGTGGATGAAGACCTCCGCGAGCCCGGCGCGTTTCGCGAACTCCACGCATCCCATCAGGTGGTCGATCGTCGCGTGGACTCCGGCGTCGGAGATCAGCCCCATGAGGTGCAGTTTTCCTCCGCGATTCTTGACGAACTCGACGGCGCCCCGCGCCGCCGGGTTTTCGAAAAACTCTCCGCTCGCGATCGCCTTATCGATGCGCACGATCTCCTGATCCACGATTCGTCCCGCGCCGATATTTTGGTGTCCCACCTCGCTGTTTCCCATCACGCCCCTCGGCAGGCCGACGTCGAGTCCGCAGGTCTTGATCAACGCGTGCGGATATTCCCGCATCAGGCGGTCGTCGACGGGGCGCCGCGCCTGCTTCACGGCGTTGAACGCGTCCTGCGAGGGATCGGGATTGCTCCCCCAGCCGTCGCGGATGATGAGGGCGACCGGGCGCGGGGGCTTCATCGCGACTCGGGCGCATCGGCATCCAGGGCGACGACGCAGTCGATTTCCACGTCGAAGCCCAGGAGCTGGCAGCCGATCGTGGAGCGGGTGGGCGGATTTTTCCCGAAAAATTTCGCGTACACTTCGTTCATCGCGGCGAACGTTTCCGGAGTGAGCGGCTGGAGATAGACCCGACAGTTCGCCACGCGGTCCATCTTTCCGCCCGCCGCCTCCACGATCGTTTGGATGTTGAGGAGCACGCGCTCCGTTTGCTGCGCGATGGTTCCCCGTTCCATCTTGCCCGTGGACGGATTGAGAGGCACCTGGCCGGAGACGAAGAGCAGGCGACCGGAGACGATGGCGCCGAGAGAGTAGGGGCCGACGGCGCGCGGGCCGCCGGAGACTTCGCGAACAAGAGTTTTCATCGGCAAGAAGGTTCTCCGCCTCGCGGGAGGAGGGTCAAGGGAAAAGGCGCGACCCGCACCCCGCGCCAGGGCGTCGCTCCGATTTCTCATAAGGGAAGCTCTCCCCAGCGGAGCGGTCCTACGGATTTGCCGGCATCACTGCGGCGGCGGCCGCGCCGATGCGGAAAAGGTGCTTGCGCCGGTAGCCGTTCTGATGCTCGATTAAACGTTTATGAGTTCTCAAAAAGCCACCCGTTACGTCCTCGTCGGCTGCGGCGGACGCGGGATCAGCATGTTCGCGCAGCCGATTCTGAAGAACTTCGCCGGCAGGGCCGCGCTGGTGGGCATCTGCGACATCAACGAGGGGCGCATGGCCTATCTGAACCGCAAACTGGACGCCAACGCGCCGGCCTACAAGGATTTCGGCAAGATGCTCAAGGAGACCCGGCCGGACGCGGTCATCATCGCCACCAAAGACTCGCTCCATGACGAGTTCATCATCCAGGCGCTCGAGGCGGGCTGCGACGCGATCACCGAGAAACCGATGACGACCGACGACGCGAAATGCCGCGCGGTGCTCGCCGCGGAGAAGCGCACGGGGAAGAAAATCACGGTGACCTTCAACTATCGGTTCGTGCCCTACGTCACGAAAGTGCGCGAGCTGCTCGCGAAGAAGGCGATCGGAAAAATCCTTTCGGTAGATTTCAACTATCAACTCGACCGACGCCACGGCGCCGATTACTTCCGCCGCTGGCATCGCCGCAAGGAGAACTCCGGCGGGCTGCTCGTCCACAAGAGCACGCACCACTTTGACCTCGTGAACTGGTTCCTCGCGCAGGAGCCGGTGGAGGTCTTCGCGATCGGGTCGCTCCAGTTTTACGGGCCGACACGCAAGGAGCGCGGCACGACCTGCCGCACCTGCAAACACACCAAGACCTGCGAGTTCTTCTACGACATCACGGCGCCCATGCCCGAGGATGTGCTCGTCAACGGCAACGAGCTCTACGCGAAGGTGGAGCATTACGACGGCTACCATCGCGACGGCTGCGTCTTCGACCCCGAAATCGACATCGAAGACACGATGAATCTCACGGTGCGCTACGCGAAGGGCGTCCAGATGTCCTACTCGCTCAACGCCCACTGCATCTACGAGGGATGGCGCATGGCGATCAACGGGACCGAGGGGCGCCTCGAGTGCAGCGAATGGCACAGCGGACCCTACGTCGTGGAGGACCGCCATCCGCAGAACATCTTGATTTATCGTCCGGACCGTTCCGTGGAAACGATCGGGGTGCTCGTGGACCACAGCAGCGGGCATGGCGGCGGCGACGCGCGCCTCCACAAGATGCTCTTCGATCAGCCGCAGCCCGATCCGTTGGGGCACATGGCCTCGTCGCGCGCCGGCGCGATGTCCATTCTCACGGGGATCGCCGCGAACCGTTCCATCGCGAGCGGGAAAGCGGTGCGCATCGCGGACCTGCTCAAGGGGTAGGCCGCTCGAGCGGACCATGGCGCCGGGCCCGCAGCCAGCCCCGCCGGCGGACCGCGCCGCGCAAGGGTTTCCGAGCGGGATGCTCGTGTGGTTCAGCCTTTTCCTCGCGATCGTCGCCGCCCTTTGGTTTACCCCGCTGCGGGAACACCTCGGCAAGGTGCGCGAAATCAAGGAAGCCCTCCACGCGTTCGGTCCGATGGGGCGCTGGGTCTTCGCGGCGGGCGTCGCCCTGCTCGTTGCATTCGGCGCGCCGCGGCTGCTCTTTTGTCCGATGGGCGGCATGGCCTTCGGGTTCGCGGAGGGCCTCGCCTGGACGCAGGCCGCCACGCTCCTCGGTTATTACGCCACCTTCCTCTTCGTCCGATGGGGCGGACGCGCGCGCGTCGTGCGCCGTCATCCCGGCATTGCCCACGCGCACGAGGTGCTCGGCATGCATCCGGTGATCAACCTATTCCTGATCCGCCAACTTCCGATCAGCGGGCTGCTCGTGAATCTGTTCATGGGCGTGACGCGCATTCGCCATCGGCACTTCCTCCTCGGCACCTTGCTCGGGCTGTTTCCCGAGGCGATTCCGCTGACGCTCGTCGGCAGCAGCGCCGGAAAATTCGATCCGCGTCTCACGATGGCTTTCATCAGCATCGGCGTGGCGACGCTCCTCCTCTTTTTCCTCGGGTCGTGGCTGCTCTCTCGCCGTTCGCGGGTCTTTGCTCGTCTCCGCGGCGAGATCGCGACGATCGAGGCGGAGGAAAAGCGCGCGCCGAGGGAGGCCGAGGCCGCCGCCGACCGCCCGGCTCCGCTTGCGCTCAGGTCGGGAAGCCCTTCCGTTCCGCGATCCGGTAGCGGAGTTGACGGCTCTTCATCCAGCGCACGGCCAACAGATCGGCGAACGATTTGAAGAGCCGATTCCACACGCCGTACTTCGACTCGCCCGCGAAACGGTCGCGCGGCGTGATCGGAATTTCCACCACCGTATATCCCTCCATCCGAAAGAGCGTCGGCAAAAAGCGGTGCGCGCCGCGAAAGAACTTCACCTCCCGGAGGCACTCCTTCTTGAAGGCGCGGTAGGTGCAGCCCGCGTCCGAGATGTCTTCGTCGCTCAACGTGTTGCGCACCCAGTTCGCGATGCGCGACGAAACGCGCCGCAGCCAGTTGTCGGCGCGCTCATGGACGCGCGAGCCGCAGACGCAATCCGCCGATTTTAGCGCGTCGAGGAACTTCGGGATGTCGCGCGGATCGTTCTGCAAGTCCGCGTCGAGGGTGAAGATCAGGTCGCCCGCCGCGGCCTTCATCCCCGCCGCGGAAGCCGCGGTCTCGCCGCGGTTGGTTTCGAAGCGTTGGACGCGCCAGCGCGAGTCGCGCGCGGCGATCTCCTTCAAAATCTCCCAACTCCGGTCGCGGCTCGCGTCGTCGGTCGCGATCACCTCGTAATCTTCCGTCACGCCGTTCATCGCCTCGCCGATTTCGGCGTAGAGACGATCGAGGTTGGCCTCTTCGTTGTAAA
This sequence comes from Verrucomicrobiia bacterium, assembly GCA_013360985.1. Classification (GTDB taxonomy): domain Bacteria; phylum Verrucomicrobiota; class Verrucomicrobiia; order JABWAM01; family JABWAM01; genus JABWAM01. Next base: position 9,306 of record JABWAM010000027.1, read on the forward strand.
CGGGAATGACGAGCGAGAGCCGCGGCATGGCGGACCGATCAGGGAACGAAGTCCTTGGAGGATCCTCCGTCGGCCAGGCTCTCGCCGAGGATCCGATCGAAATCCGCGGCGGCTTGGCGATAGGCGTTCAGGATCCCCATGAACTCCGAGCCCATGACGACGAAGCGCGCGCCGGCGTCCACCACGCGGCGGAGATCGTCCGCCGAGCCGATCGGTCGTCCCCAAGACTTTCCGTGGCGGGCGGCGGCGGCGTTCACCTGTTCCTGGGCCTTCGCCATTCGGGGATCCGTCGGTGACGGAGAGCAATCCAAACGGGCGGACATGTCGCCGGGGCCGAGGAAGAGCACGTCGACGCCCGGTTCGGCCGCGATCGCGTCGGCGTTCTCGAGCGCCTCGGGCGTCTCGATCTGAACGACGAGGCAGGTCTCGCGATTGGCCGCTTCGCCGTAGGCGCGCAGAGGGGGAAGACTGTAGCGACAGTCCAACCCCGCCGCGTCGAAGCCGCGGTCGCCGAGGGGCGGAAACTTGACGGCCTGCACGAGCGCCCGTGCCTTTTCGGGAGTCGAAACATGCGGGATCATCAACCCGGTGGCGCCATCTTCGAGCAGGCGGTAAAGCCCGGTCTTTTCCAGAGTGGGCGGCCGCCAGATGCAATCGAGATCGGCGAGGTGATGGAAGGCGATCAGCGCGAGCGTTTGGGTGGTCTCAAACGCGCGGTGTTCGCCATCCACCCAGATCCCGTCGTAGCCCGCGCCCGCGGCATGAAACGGAGCGGCGGGAATGAAGTGGCCGAGGCACGCGACGCGCGCGATCTTTCCGGCGCGAAGCTTGGCGAGAATTTTGGAGCGTCGAACACCTGTCTTCATGGAAGCCCATCTCAGCACGCGATCGGTTCCCGCGCAAGCGCGCCCTTGATTCCCCGTGTGCGAGGCGGGTGGAGGCGCGTTCGCCGCGAGGAAACGCGCGGCGCGCAAAGGATTTCCGAGCTGCGGGACTTTTCGCGGAGACGGCCTCGCCGTTCCGGTCGTTGAGGAGAGGGAAGGACGTCGTCCGGCGCGTCAATTCCGGAGGCGATCTTTCGAGCGGCGCGCCGCGCTTTTGAGCGCCTTGAGATGGCGCATCGTCGCGCAGGCGCCGCGCCCGAAGCGGTCATGAAGCCGTGTATACTCCTCGAACAGCGGCGCGTAGGCGGCGTGCGCGCGCGCGTCGGGAAGGAAGGCCTTCTTGCGGACGCGCGCCATGCGGGCCGCGGCGGCGCGGATGTGGGGATAGATTCCCCCCGCGACCGCGCCGTGCATCGCGGCGCCCAGGGCGCAGGCTTGCGCGGACTCGGCGACCTTGATCGGGCGGCCCGTCACGTCGGCGAAGATCTGCATGAGGAGGCGGTTTCGGTCCGGGAGACCGCCGCAGGCGGACAACTCGGAAACTTCGACGCCTTGGCGGGCGAAGGCCTCGATGATCGTGCGGGTGCCGAACGCGGCGCCCTCGAGGAGGGCGCGGTAGATTTCGTGAGGGCGGGTGGCGAGCGTCATGCCGACGAGCAGACCGGTCAGGTCCGCGTTGACGAGCACCGAGCGATTGCCGTTCCACCAGTCGAGCGCGAGCAGGCCGCTCTCTCCGACGGCGAGCTGCGCCGCCTGAGCTTCGAGGAGGTCCGGCGCGCGCACGCCCCGGCGCTTCGCCTCGCGCGCCGTCGCCGCGGGAACGCAGTTCTCGAAGAACCATCCAAAGATGTCGCCGACCGCCGATTGACCGGCCTCGAATCCGAAGAAACCGGGGACGATGCCGTCCTCCACCACGCCGCACATGCCCTCGGGAAATTTTCGCGTGCGGCCAAGGACCATGTGGCAGATCGAAGTGCCCATGATCATCACGAGCTTGCCGGGTTCGGTGACCGCGCAGGCGGGGACCGCCGCGTGCGCGTCCACGTTTCCGATCGCCACCGGAGTGTCCGGACGAAGGCCCATCGCCCGAGCCATGGCCGGCGTGAGCCCGCCGGCGCGCGCGCCGGGCGGCAGGAGTTCGGCGGAGAGTTTCTCCGCGACGACGCGTTCGAGGCGCGGATCGAGCGCGCGGAAAAAGTCCGGCGACGGAAAGCCCCATCCTTTTCCCGAGCGCGCGACCCACATCGCTTTGTAGCCGGCGGCGCATTGTGAACGGCGTTCGACGCCCGTCATCCGCCAGACGATCCAGTCGCACGCCTCGATGAAGCGGTCGGCGGCGGCATAGACCTCCGGCGCTTTGCGGAGCGTTTCGAGAAGCTTGGAAAAAAACCATTCGCTCGAGTATTTCCCGCCGTAGGCGCGGAGGAACTCTTCGCCGCGCCGCGCGCCCACGGCGTTGATTCGGTCGGCTTCCGCCTGCGCCGCGTGATGTTTCCAGAGCTTGACCCAGGCGTGCGGATTCGCGCGAAAGGCCGGCAGAAAGCAGAGCGGGTTCCCCTCCGAAGTGCAGGGGAGCATCGTGCAGGCGGTGAAATCAACGCCCACGCCGCGCACTTCCTCGGGCGCCGCGCCGGCGCGACGAATCGCCAGAGGAACCGCGCGCGCGAGCACGTCCAGGTAGTCCTGGGGATCCTGAAGCGCGAAGTCGGGGTCGAGCGGTTTCCGCGCGCCGGGCAGACGCTCGTCCATCACGCCGTTCGCGTAGGCATGCACGGCCGTGCCGAGTTCCTCCCCCGTGTCCGCGTCCACGACCAGCGCTCGACCGGAGAGCGTTCCGAAATCCACGCCGAGGACCAATCTGCGCTTTGCCGAACGAGCCATGAGCGAAGGGAACTATGCGGACATGACGCAAGCCTTGTGAAGCGCGAATCTTGCGCCCCGATCTTGAAACCCGCGGGGCGCATGCCTTGAATGGGGGACCCATGAAACCCCGCTCCCAGGTCCTTCACGAACTCGTCCATCCCGGCATCGTCGCCGTGATCCGCGCCGATTCCTCCGCTCAGCTTCTCCATGTCGCCGACGCGCTCCAGAAAGGCGGCGTTCCCGCCATGGAGGTGACGATGACCACCCCGAACGCCCTGGAGGTCATCCGCGAAGTGACGGTGCGCTACGGCAAACAGATCCTGATGGGTGTCGGCACCGTGCTCGACACGGAGACCTGCCGCGCCGCGATCCTCGCCGGCGCCGAGTTTGTCGTCACCCCCGTCCTCAAGCCCGAAGTCGTCGCGCTCTGCCGCCGCTACGGCCGCCCGATTGTCTGCGGCGCGTATACGCCGACCGAGATTCTCGCCGCCTGGGAATGCGGCGCCGACTTCGTCAAGGTCTTCCCCGCCGACGGCCTCGGCCCGAGCTACATCAAGGCGGTGAAGGCGCCGCTGCCGCAGGTCGAGATCATCCCCACGGGCGGCGTGGACGTGAACACCGCGGGCGACTTCATCAAGGCGGGCTGCGCCGCCGTCGCGGCCGGTTCGAGCCTTGTGAGCAAGAAAGCGCTGGAGACCCAGGACTGGGAAGGGATCACGGCCGTCGCGAAGAAATTCGTCGAGGCCGTGGCGAAGGCGCGCGCGAAATAAGCGGCGGGCGTCGGCGCGCGCCGTTCCCGCTGCCACATGGCGCATCATGCGAGGCCGAGCCTTTCCGTCCGCCGGAGAACCGGAGGTTCTCTCATGAAGGAGAGCGGGGGCGCCTCCGTCGCGCGCCGGCTGGCGCGGCTCGATCGCCGTTACGTCTGGCATCCGTTCACCCAGATGCGGGATTGGCTTCGAACGGAACCGACGGTGATCGTCGGCGGCGAAGGCGCCTGCCTCGTGGACGCGCGCGGGAAACGCTATCTCGACGCGAACGCCTCGATCTGGACCAACCTCCACGGGCATCGGCATCCCCGGCTGGACCGCGCGATCCGCTGTCAGCTCGGGAAGATCGCCCACTGCAGCGCGCTCGGTCTCGCCAACGAACCCGCTGCGCTCCTCGCCGAAAAGCTGGTCCGCCTCGCCCCGCGCGGACTCGCGAAGGTCTTTTATTCCGACGACGGCTCGACGGCGCTCGAAGTGGCGCTCAAGATGGCGTGGCAATGCGCGGCGTCCTTCCGCTCCGGATCGCAGAAACGGCGCGCGGCGCGCTTCCTCGCGCTCGAGGACGCCTATCACGGCGACACGATCGGCGCGGTCAGTCTCGGCGGGATCGCGACGTTCCATGACGCCTATCGCCCGCTGCTTTTCCCGACGCACCGGGTGCGCGCGCCCTTTTGCTACCGGTGTCCGCACAACCGCGCAAAACCCGAGCGCGCCGATGCGCGCGCGTACCGCCGCTGCAACTGGGAATGCCTCGACCCGGTCGAACGCGTCCTGACGCCGCCGCGCGTCGGCGGTCGCGCCTCCGCCCCTCTGGTCGGCGCGGTATTGGAGCCGCTCGTCCAGGGCACCGCCGGCATGATCGCGCATCCCGAAGGATACCTCCGCCGGTTCGCGCGGCTTTGCCGCGCGGCGAAAACGCCCCTGATCCTCGACGAGGTCATGACGGGTTTCGGACGGACCGGGCGGATGTTCGCCTGCGAACAGGAGGGCGTGGCCCCGGATTTTCTTTGCGTGGCGAAGGGGCTGACTGGCGGCTATTTGCCGCTTGCCGCCACGCTCGCCACGCGGCGGGTGTTCGAGGCGTTCCTCGGCGATTACGCGGAAAAAAAGACGTTTTTCCACGGCCACAGCTACACGGCCAATCCGCTCGGCTGCGCCGCGGCGCTCGCGAACCTCGAGATCTTCGAAAAGGAAAAGACCCTGGCGCGCGGGCGCCGCCTCGGCGCGGCGCTCGAGGCGCAGATCGCCCGCTTCTGGGCGTCGCCCCACGTAGGCGACATCCGACGCGTCGGGCTCCTCGCGGGAATCGAGTTGGTCCGGGATTGGCGCACGCGCGAGCCGTTTCCCTGGAGCGCGCGCGTCGGGATGCGCGTCTGCGAAGAAGCCAAAAAACGCGGCGTCCTCACGCGGCCGATCGGGAACGTCCTCGTCGTGATGCCGCCCTACTGCGTCACGGAGGACGAACTCGCGCGCATCGCCGACGCGCTGCTCGCGGGCATCCGACGCGTCTGCGGCTGAGCGGAAAGCTTTCGGCGGGGGAGGGCGACGGCGTCGCCGCTTGGGTGGCCGCGGAACGCTTCGAGTCGTCGTCCGTTCCCTCGTGGCGGATCGGCTCTCAACCGCCTTTCGTAGAGATGAAGGGTTTACCCAAATCCGCGGATCAACTCAATTTTCAGAGAGCAACCCTCCTCATCATCCATGGAGGATCGGAGGGGTGGGTTGTGTCGAGATTTCCGACTCTCCACAAAAGAGGCGCCGCGGCTCGGCCGGCGGCCTCGCCCTCCCTTTCCACCGTCCGTGCTTGGGAAAAATCCGCTCGGTCGCGAAGCGAGGGAGGGCGCCGCCGCCGGCGGCGGCTTGAGTCCAAAATGTGGCGAGAGCGTCGCATGTTCCTCGACCGAGGATGGACTCCCCTCCACGCCTTACGCGAGGATTTGGGGTTTACCTCTCCCCTTGCGCCGCGCCGCCGATCCCCATGAACGCCGCCATGCGCGCGCGGAAATGCGAGGGGAGAAACCGTTCCTCGACGGCGCGACGAGCGCCGGCGCCGAGGCGGGCGGCCTGCGGGGGATCGCCGACGAGACGGAGCAGAGCGGTGGCTGCCGCTTCGGCGTTTCGCGGAGGCACGATCAACCCGTCTTCCCCGTTGCGAACGACCTCGCGCGCGGCGTCGGCGTCGGTGGCGAGACACGGTTTGCCGCGCGCCATGGCTTCCACAAAGACGAGTCCGAACCCTTCGCCTTCGCTGAGCAGGGCGAACGCGAGGCATGCGCGGTAGAGCGCCGACAAGTCGGCATCCGACACGCCGCCCGCGAACAGCACCGATCCGCCGAGGTCGAGCGCCTCCGCCGTTTTTCGCAAACGCGGCAGGCCGGGGCCGCTCCCGACCAGCACGAGCGCGAGCTGGGGATGGCGCGCGCGGACGCGGGCAAAGGCGCGCAGGAGGGTTTCCTCTCCCTTGTAGGTTTCGGCAAGGCGCGTGACGCTCAGCAGGAACGGGCGGCCGCCGAGTTCCGGAGGGAGTTGTCCCGCGACGGAGTCGTCGAGCTCCGAACTGAGGCCGAGCGGGAAGACGCGCCCCGGGACCGCAGCGAACCGCGGATGCGCCGCGCGGAAACGGCCGAGGGTGTGCACGCTGTTCGCGCCGAAGAAATCGGCGCGCGCCAGCGCCCCGCGGACGCGGGGCGAGAGGGCGTTCCAGGCTTCCACCCCGTGAAGAAAGACGCGGAACGGACGCCTGAGACGCCAAGCCAACAGGGCGGCAACGGGCGCGAGACGCAGATGCCAGCAGACAATTTCCGCGTCGCGCCGGCAGCGCAGCGGGGCGGC
>JABWAM010000296.1 GCA_013360985.1 Verrucomicrobiia bacterium
CTCATGCCGGCGCTCTTGGAGTTGGAAGAAAAGTATGCCAAGGCCAAAAAAGACCGCCGATTTCAGACCGATCTGGCGTACTACCTTAAACAATATGTCGGACGGCCGACGAGTCTCTATCGCGCCGATCGGCTGACCAAGCGATTGGGCGGCGCCAAGATTTATCTGAAACGGGAAGACCTCTGCCATACCGGCGCGCACAAGATCAACAACGCCATCGGGCAAGTTCTGCTTGCCTTGCGCATGAACAAGCGACGGATCATCGCCGAGACCGGCGCCGGTCAGCACGGTGTCGCCACCGCCACGGCGGCGGCCATGTTTGGACTGCAGTGCGAAATCTACATGGGCACGGAAGATATGCAACGGCAGGCGCTCAATGTCTTCCGCATGCGGCTGCTGGGCGCGCGCGTCGAGGGTGTGGACTCGGGCAGCCGGACGCTCAAGGATGCCATCAACGAGGCCATGCGCGACTGGGTGGCGCGGCCCGACGACACGCACTACCTGCTCGGGTCGGCGCTCGGGCCCCATCCCTACCCGCTCATGGTGCGCGAGTTCCAGTCCGTCATCGGCCGGGAGGCCCGGCAGCAGTGCGTCGAGCAGGCAGGCCGGCTGCCGGACGCCGTGATCGCCTGCGTGGGCGGCGGGAGCAATGCCATCGGCATCTTCGACGCGTTCATCGACGACCCGTCGGTGCGCCTGATTGGCGTGGAAGCGGGAGGCGAGGCCATCACACCGGGACGCCACGCCGCACGCTTCGCCGGCGGGGCGGCAGGCATCCTGCAGGGTACGCGCACGCGCGTGCTGCAGGACGCCAACGGCAACATCGAACCGACGCACTCGATATCGGCTGGCCTGGACTACGCCGCCGTCGGCCCCGAGCACGCGCTGCTGCGGGACCTCGGCCGCGCGGAGTACACCTCCGCCCGCGACGCCGACGCCTTGCGCGCCTTCCGAGAAGTGAGCCGTCTGGAAGGGATCCTTCCCGCCCTCGAATCTTCCCATGCCCTCGCTTGGGTCCTGCGTCATGCGCCACGAATGAAGCGTTCCCAAGTAATCCTCGCCAATCTTTCAGGGCGGGGCGACAAGGACGTCGTCGAGGCCGGCCGCCATCTTCATTGGACCAGCAGAACGTCGAACGGCGCGTGATATGCGCCCTCTCGCGAGCTTCATCCTTTTCCTCGCGGGCTGCCTGATCTTCGCGGCGCTCGCCGCGCCGGCGGTCTTCCTCGGCGTCCATTGGTTGGCGGATCGCACCTCCTGGGAGATCGCCGACTACTGCGCGCGCCATCCGTTTTCCCGCTACTTCAACCGATGCCTGCAGGCGGCGATGCTTCTCAGCATCTGGCCCCTCCTGCGAGCGACAGGTTTCGCTTCCGCGCGCGCGCTCGCCCTACGCGGGCCGAACGCGGCGCGCGACCTCCTCCTCGGCGCCGCAACCAGCGTCGGAACGCTCGCGCTCTACATCAGCCTCCTCCTCGCGTTCGGCGGGGCGCGCCTGCGCGACACTCCGCCCTTCGAGCGGTTGGGCGGCATCCTCACCGCCGCCCTTCTCTCCGCGGCGCTGGTCGCGCTCTTCGAAGAGATCTTCTTCCGAGGCTACGCCTATCAACTCTTTCGCCGAGAAGGCGGGCGCGCGCTCGCTTACGCGGTCCAGTTGACCCTCTTTCCCCTCGTCCATTTCCTCAAACCGCCCCGCCCGCCTTCGGAGATGGCGGTGGACGCCCTCAGCGGATTCCGCATGATCGGCGCGTCGTTCGGCGGCCTCGAACGCGCGGACGCCGTCGCTGGAGGATTCATCGTCCTCGTCGCCGTCGCCTGGATGCTCTGCCGCGCCCTCGAACGGCGTGGAACGCTTTGGCTGGCCATCGGGATGCATGCGGGCTGGATTCTTCCGCAGTTGATCGCCTCGGAATTCCTCCAGCCGGGCGCCGCCGTCGCCCAATGGCCCAATTGGATCCTCGGCGGAGGCAATCTTGCCCACGGCGCGCTCGTGCTCCTCCCTCTCGCGGTGCAAGCGCGCATCCTCGGCCTCTTCGGGACGCACGCGAGAAGCGGCGCCGCATAACTCCGATGCGAAGAGAAGGCCCGGCGGCGCTTGGAGAACGGTTGCGAAACCTCTGGCGCGCCGCGCTCGATCTCGTCTGGCCGCGGCAGTGCCAGGCTTGCGGCGAAACGCGCTTCTGCGTCCGCTTCGCCTTTCTATGCGATCCCTGTTTCGTCTCGGCGACGCGCCTCGAACCGCCATGGTGCGAACGATGCGGATTGCCCTTCGCGGGGCTCGCGGGAGAGGGCCATGAATGCCCGAACTGCCGCGGAGCGAAACTCCAGTTCGAACGAGCGCGTAGCGCCGTTCGATTTCGCGGAGTTGTCCGTCGCGCGTTGCACGGCCTCAAGTATGAAAAGGAACACTTTTGGGCGCCGGCGATCGAGGCGTGGTTTCTCGAAGGCGTCGCGCGCCATCTCGCCGGCGAACAAATCCATGTCGTCGTCCCCGTGCCGCTCCATCCCGCGCGCGAACGCCAACGCGGCTTCAATCAAGCCGCCCTCCTCGCCCGCGCCCTCGCGCGCCAATACCGCCTCCCCTTCGAACCGCGCGCCCTGGAGCGCGTTCGCGCAACGAAAACGCAGACCCACCTCGATCGCGCCGAACGGCAAGAGAACCTTCGCTGCGCCTTTCGCGTGCGCCGTCCCGCCGTCGTCGCGAACCGCCGCGTCCTCCTCGTGGACGACGTCTTGACCACCGGCTCGACGCTGAGCGAGTGCGCGGCGGTGCTGCGCGCAGCCGGCGCGACGCCCGCCCTCGTCCTCACCCTCGCCCGCGGCTGAGAGGCAAGGCCTTCGCGTGCCATTGCTCGCGAGAATGGTTTTTTGCGTCCCCAATCCACGGATCAACTCCATTTTCAGAGAGCAACCCTCCTCATCATCCATGGAGGATCGGAGAGGTGGGTCGTGTCGAGATTCCAGACTCCCCATACGAAGGGTGCGACGGCTCGGC
>JABWAM010000028.1 GCA_013360985.1 Verrucomicrobiia bacterium
GTGAGTTCGCCATCGTCGTGGCCGAAGACTGGCAGCACCGGGGCCTCGCCCGCCGGCTGATGGGCGTGCTCATCGAAACCGCGCGCAACCGCGGCCTCCACGCCATGACCGGCATCTTCCTGTCCAACAACGACCGCATGCTCAAGTTCGTCCAGAGCCTGGGCTTCGTGCTCACCAACGACCCGGAAGACAACACCATCAAGCACGGCGCCCTGATGCTGCAGGGCTGATGATGAACGACACGCCCAGCAAGGCCGTGCGCTGCGCCTGGTGCGGGGATGACCCCCTGTACCAGGCCTACCATGACACCGAGTGGGGCGTGCCGCTCCACGACGACCGGGCGCTGTTCGAGCTCCTGACCCTCGAAGGTGCCCAGGCCGGGCTGTCGTGGATCACCGTGCTGCGCAAGCGCGAGACCTATCGGCAGGCCTTTGCCGGCTTCGACCCGGCCGTCGTCGCCACCTTCACCGAGGCCGACCAGGCCACGCTGATGCAGAACCCGGGCATCGTCCGCAACCGCCTCAAAATCTCCTCCACCATCGACAACGCCCGCGCCTTCCTGGCCATCCAGGCAGAGTTCGGCAGTTTCGATGCCTGGCTGTGGCAGTTCGTCGATGGTCAGCCTATCCACAACAGCCTGCGCAGTCTGGCCGACGCCCAGGCCAGCACGCCCCTCTCCGACGCGCTCAGCAAGGCCCTCAAGAAGCGTGGTTTCCGCTTCGTCGGCAGCACCATCTGCTATGCCTTCATGCAGGCCGCCGGCCTGGTGAACGACCACACCATCGACTGTTTCCGCCATCGGGAAGTGACCGCGCTATCATCGCGCCCTCTGTAACCCCGCCCCCTCCGGAATCATGACCGACCAGATCGAAATGGCCGAGCTGCACGGCCAGCCCGTCATCAAACTGCAAACCCCCGACGGCGCCGTCGCCCTGATCAGCCTGTTCGGCGCCCAGCTGCTGTCATGGACACCGGCCGGCGGCGAAGACCGCCTCTACCTCAGCCCGAAAGCCGTCTTCGATGGCCAAACGGCCATTCGTGGTGGCGTCCCCCTGTGCTTTCCCCAGTTTGCCGGCGAAGGCCCCCTGCCCAAGCACGGCTTCGCCCGCAACAAACAGTGGGCAGTCAGCGGCAGCCGCGCCGGCAAGGATTTCGCCGTCACCACCCTGCAGCTCGTGGATGACGCCGACACCCGCGCCCTGTGGCCCCACGCCTTTGCCGCGGAGATGAGCATTTCCATCGGCGGCGGACGCCTGGACATGGAGCTGGAAGTCACCAATACCGGCGACGCCCCCTTCAGCTTCACGGCTGCCCTGCACACCTACCTCAAGGTGCGCGAAGTGAGCGTTCCCGCCCTGGGCGGCGACGCTTTCACCGTCGCCCCTGTGCCGCGTCAGCCGACGCAAACCACGGAAAACGTGAACGGCATTCCCTACAACGTCCTGACTTGGAGCACCACGATCAGCGCCGTCAAATCCGGCGAGCACCCCTTGGACAGCCGGATCCAACTCGCCGTCCTCCAGCCAACGCGCCATCGCCTTCGCGACGTTTTCGGCGGCGACTTTTTCGATAACTTTTTCGGGAACGATTTCTTCGGTGGCTTCGAGGCAAAAACGGTCTCGGTCGCCTCCTCGCCCACCTCCCTCAAGGCCCTCCCTCTCCCCGAGGAGGGACGGCCGGACACTTTCAGCGGCGCCGTGGGACATTTTGAGTTGCGCGCCGAAGCGGATCCGCGCCAGGTCGTCGCGGGCGATCCGATCACTTTGCGCTTCACCTTGCGGGGGAACGGCAACCTTGAGCGCCTCCAGGCGCCGCGCCTCGCCGATTCCGCCAAGTGGAAAACCTACCCCTCCAACGCGCGGCCTTCGCCCGACGGATCGGAGAAGGACGCCGCGCAGCGCGCGTTCGAACAGGCCGTCATCCCGCTCGATGCCGCGGTCCAGACCGTGCCGCCCGTTTCCTGGAGTTACTTCGACCCCGAAGCGCGCCGATACGTCACTCTGACAACTCCCGCTCTGCCCCTCAAAGTCTTGCCGCCTGCGCACGCCGCAACCTCATCGCCCGCCGCCTCCCCCGAAGCGCCGCCGCCGCCGCCCACCGAGGAAGAAAGGGCGCTCGCGGAGGCGAGCTCCTGGGCGCGGCGCGCCGCGGGACGCCTCCTCCTGCTGGGACAAAAACCCGCCTTCTGGCTCGCGCTTCTCGTTCCCCTCGTCAGTTTTTCCGCGGGACGCCGCGCGTGGGAAAGCATTCGCCGCCGGCGTCAGGATCCTCTACATCTCCGCCGCCTGGCGGCTTCCCGCGCGGTTCGCTGTGCGCTCGCCGAACTGGACGCCGCCCAGCAGCGGGGAGATTCCTCCCTTTTCTTCGCCGCGGCGGGCCGCGCCCTCCGCGAACAACTCGCCGCCCGCTTTCACCTCAACTCCGCGAGCCTCGTTCTGCGCGATGTGGAACCCCATCTCAACGGCCGTCCGGAGCTCCTTGGCGAAATCCGCCGCCTCTTCGAAACCGCGGACGCCGCGGCCTTCGCCGGCGTCGGAACAGACGCCGCCGCGCTCGCAGAATGGAAGGCGCGCCTCGCCTCCTGCCTCGAACAAATCTCTGCGCGCTGACGAAAATCCAACGCGTGGGCCCAGGCGTCGCGCGTTTCCCACTCCGCCGGTCCGCCCCGTTTCGGCTTTCGCGCGGAACGGGCTTGTGGTTTCCTTTTCCGAGCATGCCGAGCATCCATCCCACCGCCGTCGTCGCGCCGAGCGCCGAAATCCATAACTCCGCGGAGGTCGGCCCTTACGCGATCCTCGAGGATCGCGTCGTCCTCGGTGCCGGCTGCCGCGTCGGCCCGCATTGCCATCTCCTCGGCGACACGACCCTCGGAGAGGACAACCGCCTCCATGCCGGCGTGGTGCTCGGCGATATTCCTCAGGATCTCTCCTGGCGCGATCCGCCCGCGGGGCTTCGCATCGGCCGGGGAAACACCTTTCGCGAGCACGTCACGATCCATCGCGGCGCGCGAGAGAACACCTTCACCGAGATCGGCGACGACAACTATTTCATGGCGCACTGCCACGTCGGCCATAACTCGCGCGTGGGGAACCACGCGATCCTCGCCAACGCCGTGCTGCTCGGCGGCTACGTCGAAATCCAGGATCGCGCGTTCCTCGGCGGCGGCGCGGTCGTCCACCAGTTTTGCCGCGTCGGCGCGCTCGCCATTCTCCGCGGCCTCGCGCGCATCAGCAAGGATGTGCCCCCCTGCTGCATGGCCGTCGAGAATAACGAGCTCGTCGGCTTGAACGCGATCGGGATGAAGCGCGCGGGATTCTCCGCGGAACAGCGGGGCGCGTTGAAAAAGGCCTATGCGACGCTCTTTCTCTCGAACCAAAATCTTTCCCAAGCCATCGCGACACTGGAAAGCGGCCCGCTCACTCCCGACGTGGAACGGTTGCTCCAGTTTATTCGCGATTCGCATCGGGGAGTCTGCCGCGCGCGCAAACGGCCAACCCTCGATCCGGACGAGTGACTACGGCGCCCATCTCTCAAAGGAACCGTTGAATTGGGCGAACATGGACTGAACCAGCCCGAGGTGATTCTCGTCGGCCAGCATGCCGAGCGTGATCAGTTTTCCTTCGTTAAAAAAACTGCGTTCATACCCCTCCAACTCTCGTCCCTCCTCGCTCCGCCGAAAGCGCACCGCGACCTCTCCTCCCTCGGGAGACGCCTCGAAGGCGAGGATTTTCACGTCGCCGCCGCCTTTTGCATCGTCCCATTTCTTCCGCAGCGCCGCGATCGCCGGCTCGCTCATCCGCTCAAAACTTCCTCCTTTGCCGTCCTCGATCTTCTCGACGCGCAACCCGATCACGGCGACCCCCGAAGGCGCTCCGATCGCCCCGACATCGAACCCCATGCAGTTTGACATCCATTTCCACTCGCGCGCGTCCAGCGCGCGGTACTGCAGGTCGCCAATGGTGAAAACCAAGATCGGCGTCGCCCCCGCTTCGCCATGCGCTTCGTTCAGAGTTCGCGACTCGACCCGGACCGATTCCGCTTTCACGGACGTCCCATGAGCCAGAAGACCCAGGAGCAAAAATCCGATGATCCGCCGCATCCGCTGCGCGCGTCGCGCCGTCAATTCTTCGACCATAGACCGTTCGCGAAGCGCCGCACGACGGGCGTCCCTTTGGGAAGCTTGTTCGGATCGAGATACTCCGTATTGAAAGCGTAGTAGCGCACGGGAGGGTCGAATACGTAATTGCCCGTCCCCGATGTCTTGTAATAACTCTTCGCCTGCTGGCTGTAAAAGAGGCTGACCATCGAGCCCGAGATCTTGAATGAACAGCTCCCCCAGTTCTCCATGAAACGCGGGAAATTGTTGATGCCGCCCGTGGTGCCGCTGCTGGAAGAGGCGGTCGCCGTTTTGCTCGTCGTCGAAGCGCCCGCGATGATCGCCGCATTCACTTCGGTGGAAGTGGAGACCGCACGCCGCGACCACAGCGTCGACATGCTGCTGTAGTCGTCGTCGCTCGCGCGGCTCCAGGACGCCGACATGAAACTGACCGCGTCGGCGACGATCATCGCCGGTTTGATGCCGCTCGGATTACTGCCGGTCGACGGATCGTAGCTCGCTTCTTTACTCGGTGAACTCGCGCTGCCTCCGGAGGAGCCGGTCCCTTCCGGCGCGGTGTTCAGATTTCCATCCGCGTTGAAGTGTCCGATGACGTAAACCGGATTTTCCGAGACGAGACTGATCGAGGGGACCTGCGTCGCGCTCTTCGTCGCGCTGCCTCCCGAAGACGATTTGTCGTCAACCCGCAACCCCGGCCGCCGCCCCGACGAGCTCGTTCCATTGTAATTGTCGTCGTAAAAATAGATGACGCCGTTGAAGGTGGGGGTCGTGATCGCCGTGCCGCCCGCGTCCGTCGTGATGGGCGCGCCGCCGGGGCCCAAGAACTGCCCGCTCGAGTTGACCGCCGCATAGAGATGTTCCAGATAGAGCTCCGTCATGGTGATCTTGTTGTTGTCCATGAGATACTCCCGCTGATCACGGACGGTGGCCGTGGCCTTCGGCACGATCTGCGCCTGGTTAAGCAGATTGACCGTCTTGAAGGAGGTCACGTTCCCGTTGCTATCGCGCATCGGCACCTTGAAGTAAACGTTCGTGCCGCTGCGGTGGATCACCAACGAGGCGGAATACGCCATCTTGGCCTTTTGCTTGTCTGCGTTGTCCGCTCCCGTGTTGATGCTCCAGGAGATGTTGTCCGCGGTCGTGGTCGCCGGCGCCTCGATCATCACGTGATACGGATTGTTGAAACCCGCATAAGGCTGATTCGGATTGCTGCTGCTGATCACCGAATCCGGCAGCGGCGGCGTGATCGTCCCGATTCCATGATCCGTGTTTTTGACCCCCCCGTTCCATCGGGTCACCGAGCCGGTATCCCAGTCGCCCGCCTTGCTGTCGTAGTAGGTCGAGGAACTCCCAGAACCGCTGCGCGCGTTCACATACGCGCCCGAGACGGGGTTCTTCACGTTGAAATCGCCCTTGGTCGAATTCCAGGTCGGAACGCCCGTTTGCCAAGATCCGCTGCCGCTGCTGTTCCAGTACTTCAGGCCGTACCAAACCTCTTTGGCGCACGTGAGGTTCCCGTTGATGTTGAGATTGGCCAGCGGCGCGAAATAAAGCGTTCCGTTGACATGGACCTTCCCGTTGATCGTCATCGCCTCGGCGTTGAACACCTCCGAATCCATGTTGTAGAAAACCGCGTATTGAAAGATCGGAATGTAATCAATATAGAAATCCTGCTGAACAGTCTTCGGAACGCTGTAGCGCCCCGGACTCGTGGCCGTCGCCGAACAACGAATGGTGCCCCGGATCGCGTAGAGGCCCGCGAGCGCGTCGGTGCTGTCGGGCGGAATCTGGCTGCTCATGAAGATATTCGTCGATCCCGCGTTGGTTATGTAGCCGATGCTGACGGCATTGAACGTGAAGTTCGTGAGCGCCTTCACCGAGGAGGGCGGGCTTCCGCTGACGAGCGAGTTGAGCGCGCTCTGCGTCGGCGCCGTCGGTCCGGAGACGTAACCGTTTAACGGATAATTCTTGACGATCAACTGCTGAACCTGAGCCATGCTCCGTCGCACGGCGGCTTCGGCGCCGTAAAACGAGGAGATGCGCAACTGGCGGCGCGTCACCTGAACCGTCTCGGTGCCCGTCCATTGGAGGAGGGCGCCGAGCAACACCGAAAGAATGGCCACGAAGGCCATGGTCGTGACGAGCGCCGAGCCGCGCGGCCCGAGCGAGGGAAGAGCCGATCGAGTTTTCATAGGAACCTCCATTACCAAAGTCCTTCGTTGCGGAAAGCGACGCTGGTTCGAATGTAGATCACCTGTTTGCCGTCGCGATCGTGGGGATCCACGACGCGCACGTTGATCACGAACGATCCGCCGACCTGCTGAAAAACGTCGTTGGTGTTCGTGATTCCGTCCACGACGAGCATCGGTTCGCCTTGCGCGGAGCTCGGCCCCTCGTTGCTGGTCGCGCCCGAGAAAAACCAGACTCCGCGGGTAAAAGCATCCGCGCCGCCGCTCGGGGTGTTGCTCACGTAAAAATGGCGAAAGATTTGTCCCGCCACGGAGTTCGAAGGGGCGATCACCCGGAAGTAGGCGCCCGCCCCATTCGAGCTAATCACGGGACTCGCGCCATAGCTGTTATAAATCGTCGCGGTGCTTCCCAGGCGCAGTTCGTCGGTGATTTTGTCCACGCCGCTGCGCGCGATGCGCTGCACATTGAGCTGGTTCATGCCGCCCGACGACAACTGGGTGCAATAGAGATAGAAGGCCAGCAATCCCAGCATGAGGATCGAAAAGACGCCCACCGTGATCATCATCTCGATGAGCGTCATCCCTCGCCCTCGATCCATGGCCTGGCGTCGCGATTTCATTGCTGGATCACGGGGTTGTTCCGGATGGTCGTGAGCACCACCGGCCGCTGGGTGCGTCCCAGGAACTGCCAACAGTTGCTCACGATGAGGATCACGTAATCAAGATTCGTGTCCGCCCCGGAAGGCTTGAGGACGAGAACGTAGCGATCGGTCACGTAGCTGCCGAGATCGTCGAGGGGAAGGTTGGTCTCGGTGCCGAGCCGCGTGATGTTCGTGATCGTCAAAGGATTGCCGCCGCGCGTCGTCTGAAAAATATTGGTCGCCACGCGACGCGTGTAAAAAACTGCCGGCGTGCTGCCGGTCGGGAGGGTCGAGAGATAACGCACGGGCTGACTGGCGTTGTTCGTCACCGAAAAATCTCCGTAGGGAGTATAGAGCGCGTATTCGAGTCCCTGTTCGGCGTAGCTCACCGCCACCTGATAGGCCGATTGGAGCTTCGCGGACTCCTGTCCCTTCACGAAACCGAAAAGCAGCGTGGCCACGGTCAACGCCAAAATCGCGGAGGACACGACCGTCTCCACCAAGGTCATTCCGGAAGACGCTTGACCCCGTTGCCGACTCGCGGAGGATCGCATCGATCGCATCTGCCACCCCATTTGCTTTACGCTAGCATGAACGCGCCAAAATTGCGAACATTTTTCCCTTCGCGATCGCGCGTGCGCGTGTGGCAGATGGACGAGATCGCCAAAAAAACGGCTCAACGGCCGATCTCCCGCTCCGCCGCCGTCCTTGCGCAGCGAGGTTTGCCTTCCGCGGGAGGCGCGCGGTATGCTGGCGGCCATCCGCGGAGGAGTGGCTGAGCGGTTGAAGGCACCCGACTTGAAATCGGGCAGCGGGGCAACCCGCTCGTGAGTTCGAATCTCACCTCCTCCGCCACCTTCTCGATCCCTACCCACCCCTCTCCCATTCTCTTCTCATGAAATCCTCCTTTCGCTTCTGTTTCGGCCCGTGGAACATCGGAGAAGGCGCCGACCCGTACGGTCCGCCTGTGCGTCGCGCTCGCCCTTTCGCATGGAAACTCGCCCAGATGCGACGGCTCGGTTTTCAGGCGATGATGTTTCATGACGACGACGCTGTGCCGGAGGTGGACCTCAAGACCTCCGCGCAAGTCGAGCGCGAGGCGCGCGCGCTGAAGCGGCGTCTTGACGCCGAAGGGCTTGTCGCCGAGATGGTCGCCCCGCGTCTTTGGTTCAGCCCGAGGACCATTGACGGCGCCTATACGAGCAACGACCCGAAGGCCCGCCGCTACGCGATCGAGCGCTCCCTGCGCGCCATGGAGATCGCCCACATTCTCGGCACGAAGCTCATCGTGCTCTGGCTCGCTCGCGAAGGCACCTATCTCCGCGAATCCAAGGACTGCCTCCGCGCGATGGATCTCCTCGTCGACGCGATGAACCGCATGCTCGCGCACGACCCGTCTGCGCGCTTGGCGATCGAGCCGAAACCGAACGAGCCGATGGACTTGGCCTATCTTCCCACCGTCGGCCATGCGCTCGCTCTCGCCGGCCGCACCTCCGATCCCTACCGCGTCGGCTGCGTCGTGGAGAGCGCCCACGCCGTTCTCGCGGGGCTCGATCCCTCGGAGGAAATGGCCTTTGCCATGGGCTTCGGCAAGCTCTGGTCGGTCCATCTCAACGATCAGAACGGTTTGAAGTTCGACCAGGACAAACCCTTCGGCAGCGCGAACCTTCGCTCGGCCTTCAACCAGGCGCGCGTTCTCGTCGCGCAAAACTACGGCGCGCGGGGCGAATGCGTCTGCTTCGACGTGCATCCGTTTCGCCCGACCAAGGACGAGCACGCGCTCAAGCACCTTGCCAACAGCCGGAAGACCTTTCTCCGTCTCGCCGCCAAGGCGCGCACGTTCGACGAACGCCGCGCGGCGCGTCTCATCGCCGCGCGCGATTATCAAGACCTCGACCAGATGGTCTTGGAGCATCTGTTGGGATCCTGACCGGCGTCATCGCGCGACGGGACTCGCGCCGCGGCGCCGCCCAAAATCTGTGGCATTCGCCCCGCGCGCCACCTTCATTTCCGGACACGCTCTTACGCCGAATGATCGTAATTCGGCGGCGGATTTTTCCACATTTGCTTGTGATCCGCCTCGGACAACGCCACGCGCCAAACGCGAAAGGCGCGAAGGTCCGCCGCCACGTCGGCGCCGATAAGGCGAAAGACAAATTTCCCGTAATCCGGCACCGGATAGGGATGCGCTTGGCGATCGAGGCAGCAATGGGCGAACTTCCCGTCCACGCTGAGCTGGCCATGCCCGCGATCCTTGACCACGCGCAGGCGATACCATCGGCCAATCTCCTGGATGGGATCCACCCCGTAGCCGATGAGGCCGGAGCCAGGATTGCGCCGCCAGTTCGAGGCGCCGGTGTGCTTCCCCCCGTCGTTGAAGCGGCTGACGGACACATGGAGGCTCTGGAGGCCTTTCCGCTTATCGTAATAGTCCGCCATAACCCCGGTCCGCGGCGGCAGCTTGTCCCGGTCCTCGATCGCGTCCTCGCCATTCAATCCGCGCATGGCGAGGTAGTTGATCATCAGGCCTCCGTGGGAACGAATCCTCACGTCGTACTCGACCGCAATCTGATCCGGCAGCGTCGGCCGAAAGAAGGCCATGCAGGCTTCCCTTCCTTGGCGGCTGCCGAGACAATGCAGGCGCATTCCGCCGTCCGGCGCCGCCGCAATTTCTCCGATCCCCTCGTGATGCCACTGCGAAAAATCGTGAAAATCGTCCGCGTGCAACAGATCGAGATTTGTGTAATCGAAAGGCACCCTTTTCTTCCTATCTCTCCCGCGGCGTGGCCTCAAGGGCAAAGCGCTTCTGCCGCGGTTCGGCCAACCTCGAAAGAGTTCGAAGAATATGCGGTCCTCGCGCGATCTCTCCACGACTCGGATTCGAGAAGGGCCTGTTCGATCGCGAAGCAAAGGCGGGCGTCGCCGACTCCGAAATCCTTCGAAGCACGACGCGCTCTCTGACGACGCATGCGCTCTCGGCTGTCTTGCGCGGAGATTCAGGGGCCGCAATTCGGATTGAAATTTCCGCAATTCTTTCGGACAACCTCTTCGCGTTCCCTTGATGAGGCTTCCGCGTTCCCCGAAGAGTCGCGACTCGTATTTCCATGAAATTTCTTCCCTTCTTTATCCTGTTTCTCGCCAACCTTCTCAACGCCTGGGCCAAAGATCCCGATGGCGCGTGGCGCGTGGCGCCACAAGATCATCTCGATGAGTTGATCGCCAATGCCCCCGTGCTCAAGACGGAAGCGCTCTGCGAACCGATCTTGACCGTGCGCTTGGGGAATACCTTCGTGGCGCCCAATCCTGATGGGAAGACCTGGAAAGTTCTCCAGATCTATTTCCCGCAATACGGGGGACCCAATACGCTGGTGATGATGGATCTCGCCACCGGGAAGGTCAAAGTGGAGGAAACCGATCGCGGCTTCAACTTCCACCTCGCTCCGTCCGTGATTGCGCCCGATGGACGCCTCTTCATCAGCATCCTTGGCAAAAGCATGCACCAGGAGATCTGCATCTACGACCCGGCCAAGAATGAGATCCAACTCAACGCCATCGCCATGCCGGAGGACATCTATGGAGAAACGCATCCCATGGTCCTTGGCCCCGACGGGATGATTTACTGCGCGGGCAGCGGACAAGACAAGGCGGCGACCGTTGTGCAAATCGATCCACGAACCGGAAAAACGCATTCCTATGGCTCGGTCGGACCGAGCCATGCGCCCAGCGGCTGCTGGGCCTACAGCCTCGCCGTGGATGAACGCTACGCCTATGTGGCCAGCGGGAAGGTGCCCTGGCACCTCGTCGCGCTCGATCGGCAAACGGGAAAATGGGAAACTCTGGCCACCACCGCGAAGGTGGACGGCTTTATCCGCGTGATGCGCTCCAACGACGGCCGCAGCTGCATGGCGAGAATCGTGGGCGACGAAAAGGATTCCTCCAAAGAGGCGGAATCGTACTGGCTCGTCGACGGAAAGCTGGCGCCGATGACTCAACCGGGAGAGCCGCCTCCGAAAACGATCCGCAGCCTCTCCCGCCCGGTTCCTCTGCCTCCGCGCCCGGAAATCTCCGTCGCCGCCGCGACGCCGGACGTGAACGGCGACGCGACGCTCTGGGTGCGCCCTGCGCCTCCGGACGCCAAGGCCCCCGCCGTCGATTCCGATTCGGGGAGCGCCAAGATTTCTCAGGACCGCAAGGCCGCCGACGGCGCCGCGCCGGAGATTCCCAACGACGCCGCCATGGAGGCGGAAGGATGGAAACCCTTTCGTTACAAAGTGGCTCTGTATCCGCAGTCCATTTATCGCCTGACGGAGTTGCCCGATGGACGCCTCTTTGGCGCGGCGGGCGCCTACGAGGGCAATTTTATTTTTGACCCGAAGACGGGCAAGAGCGAACACCTCGGAAAAATTCACCTGAGTCAATTCGCCACCCTTGTCCATGACGGCAAGGTTTGGATGAGCGGCTATCCCTCGGCGCCCGTCTACGTGTTCGATCCCGCCAAACCGTGGACCGCCGGCCAACGGGTCAGCGGCACCCAGGTAATGGAGGACGGCAGCCCGGCAAGCAATCCGCGGCGTTTGGCGTACCTCAAGGAATCGGGCGCGCACAAAATGTACGCCGCAGTTGCCGGAGGTGGAAAGCTCTGGTTTGGCGGACGCTGGTACCGGACCGGCGCTGCAGGCGGTCTCGGCTGGTACGATCCGCGCGACGGCAGCAGCGGCGGGATCTGGGAGCCGTTCAGCAACTATCAGATCAACTTCATGACCTCGGCGGACAACGGGAAACTCCTCGTCATTTCCACGCATCGCATTTCCGATCCGCTCCTCAATAAATCGAAGCCGGAGCAGGGCGCCCTGTTTTTCCTCGATACCGCCACGGGCAAACTCTTGGGCGAAAGGGTGGATCCCGTCATGCACGCCAAGGGGGCGGGCCCCATCCTTGGCGTCGGCGGCGCGCGCGTTCTCGGATGGACCGAGAATCCTGAAGAGCCGCAGACGAGCATCCTTTACGGCGTGGACGCCGCGGCGCGCAAGCTGGTTTGGACCAAGAAACTGCCCTTTCCTTTCCCGGTCCAGATCGGCAGCAATCAGAAGGAACCTTGGGATTTTCGGCTCGGTCCGGATGGGAAAGTTTGGAGTTGGGCCCGCGACCGGGCGCTTTTCCGAATCAACCCGACCGATGGCATGATCGAAGTCGTCGGTCGCCTGGACAAGAGCGGGCCGATCGCCTTCTCCGGTTCGGACGTGTACCTCGGCGGCAGCGAAAGTCTCCGCCGCGTCGCGGACGTGCTCGCGCATTGATCGAAGAGGGAGCTTTTCTTCCCGTCGCCCGCTCCGGAACCCGCCCAAGGCGGGCGAACTCTCGTCCGCCACCGGAACACGCGCGAAATCACGGAAACGTTTCGGACGGCTGCCGCGAGGGGCCTCCACGAGCGACGGTTCCTCTCTCTTTTCCATGCGGCGACTTCCGCCGCGGGCCCCAAATTCACGGATCAACTTCGTTTTCAGAGAGATCCCTTCATCATCATCCATCGAGGATCGGAGGAATAGGCCATGCCGAGATTTTAGGCTTCCCATGAGAAGGGTGCGACGGCTCGGCCGGCGGCCTCGCCCTACCTTCCGCGGTGCGCGCTTGAAGAAAATCCGCTCGGTCGCGAAGCGAGGGAGGACGCTGCCGGCGGCGACGGCGCGGCAGCGGCTGGAGTCCAAAATGTGGCGAGGGCGTCGCTCGTTCCTCGACCGAGGATGGACTCCTCCACGCCTTACACGGGGGTTTGGGGCGGGCACGGCGCTCTTGACGGCTGTCCACTGCTTTCCAAACGGGATCATCGGCGGACGCATGGACGCGCACGAAGGAAACGCGTATTCTCGCGCGCATGTCGGATCTCATGCTCATGTGGCACGGGTCGCTCCAATGGGGGCGGCGACAGGTCAAGGAGTGGCATTTTTTGGCGGAGATGTACGCTGCGTCGCTGGAGATTCTCGCCAGGCATCCTTCCGCACGGATGACGCTCCAGTTCGGCGGACAAGACGCGGAATGGCTCGCCCACGAGAAACCCGAGTTGATCCACAGGTTGCGGGAACTCCTCGATCGCGGGCAGATCGAGATCGCCATGGGTGGATACTCCCACAATTTTCAGGGCAACGTCCCCGCGGGCAACGTCGCGAATCTCGCGCTCGCGCAGGAAGTTTGCCTTCAAATTTTCGGAAGGTCCGCGGACGGCTACTGGCCCGCGGAATCCATGCTCAACCGCGGGATGCCGGCCGCCCTGATCGAAACCGGTTTTCGCTATACCCTGTGCGACAGCCTCAATTTCCAGAACGCGGGCGCGATGGAAGAGGCGATCACGGGAAAGACCTTTTTCCTGCGCGGCGCAAACGGTCGCAGGATCGTCGGGCTCCCGATGAGCCGGTTTCCCGACCGCCGTCAACGCGGCGAAAAGGCCGGTATCCTCCGCTTCGCCCAAAATCCCGCCGCTTACGAACACGATTGCACGATCGTCCTGGAGCGCTGCCGCCGCGCGCCGCTGATCGTCGAAGTGGGCGACTGGGAGCATTTCAACCTTCATCAGGCGAAGGTGCAGGAGGTCCACATGGGCACCTTCGAGATCGGTTCGCGGCAAAACCGGATCGACCCTGAAAAAATCGCCGCGTGGGACCGCATCCTTGGCGCGCTGATCGAGGCCGGTCACACGTTTCTCACGGGGCGGGAGACGGCGCGCCGTTATCCGCCGTCGGAAACCGTGGAACTCGTGGACGGACGCGATTACACGAAGAACGACCTCGCCCGCCTCGTGGACGCGTGCGGTTGGCACAGCTCCGCGAGCGCCGCGCTCACGGGACGCCGCGATCCGCATCGCCTGAGCGATCAGGAGAGCTACTCCCATTCCTTCGCGGGCGCGAAGGCATGGCTGCACCTTCGCGATTTATCCTTCCCTCCCGGAAAACTCCTTCCCCTGACGAAGGACGTCCTGATCAGTTTCTGCAGCGCCCACCGCTCGGGCGGCGAGGAGTTCACGGTCAAACAGCAAATCCTCGATCGCGTCAACCGCGTCGTGGAAACATTCCGCTCCTCGCGCGCCTCGGCGCTCGAAGGCGACGCGCTCCTTCTCCCCGCCGGCCTTCCTCCCGGGACGTGGCCCGTGGCGCTCCGCCTCGCCCGCGCTCCCGCGGGCTATGCCCTGTCACTCGGGAAACGCCTCCGGCGCGTCGGCTGGCTTGAAAAGGCGCCCTGTCGGGTGGCCTCTTTTGCGCGCACGCATCTCCTCTGGGTGAAAGGCCCGCTTCCCGCCGGACGCTACACCTTGAAACCGATCCTCCAGGCGCCCCGTCTCGGCGGGATCACGATTCAGCGCGATGCCGCCGGCCTCACGCTCCGCACCCGCCAGGGACGCCTCCGTTTCGACGCGCTCAACGGAGGAAACCTTGCGGAATGGACGGTCGCCGGCTTCTCGCCATTCGTCGGTTTCGGTCGGATCGCGATGGCCGCTGCATGGCAGGATGCCCCGCTCTGCGATGAAATCCCCGCAAGGCTCACTTGGAAAACAGGACCGTGGGGCGTCCGCGTAGAGGCGCGTCTCACGATCGGCGGAATCCCCATCCAGCGCGTCTGGGTCGTCAGCGATGATCTGCGCTGCTGTCAGGCCCGCGTGCGCTTCGCCCATCGGCGTTTTCAGTTCCTTTCTCCGTGCGCGTATCAACTCGATTCCGCCGCGTTCGGAAAATCGGCGCGAAGCCTGATGGTCGCGGAAGGCCACACGCGCATCGCCTCGGAACCGCTCCGCGCCTTCCACAACGTTCACCACCTCGGCTCGGAGTTGATCGGGTTCGCCGGCGAAAAAGGGTTGTGCGGAATGGCCGTCAATCGGCTCGTCTCCTCCCCGATCCTGCGCAGACATCCGATCTCGGGAGAGTTTCTCCTCATGGAGTCGCGCCCCGTCGGCGCGGCGGACGAGGCGCATCCGTATGAGTTCGCGGAGGACCCCGTCTTCGAGATCACCCTGCGTTTGGCGCTCGGCGCGCGCGGCCGCGACGCGTTTCCCGCCTGGCAATCTTTCCACGAGCATCCCCCTCTTCCCGGCCTCGGGGAACCCTGCCTCATCCCCTCTGCGCCCGAATGGACTCGATCGATCCCTCACCTTTCCACGGTCAATCCGCACTTTTAAGGGGCTATCGCCACGAAGGACCGCAAACGCGGGCTGCTTGGCGAATGTGCGAACGATGAAGGAACGTCCCCCTCCTTAAGACTGCAACCGGTACAGGGCGCAGGCGTGCGGCGCCAGGAGCGGGGCGATCTCGTTTTCGAGGATCCCGAGGTCGGCGCGCCGCCAGAGGTCCCGGACACGCGCCCTTTCGCCAAAGCCTTGTTCGGCCAGGTCCACCTTCACCACCGCCGGCGCATCCTCCAGATTGAACAGCGCGAGGAACTGGGCGTTCCCCGTCGTCTCGCGGGCGCCCCATGCGACATGGAGATCGCTGCGCGGCCAGATCCAAAGCTGCCGGTTGTCCCGGCTGGCGCTGTTGATGGCCAGGACTTCCGGATTGGTGAGAATTCCTTCCACAGCCGTCCCACAGGTTCTTGAAAAAGGTGTTGGATTGAGCGGTTTTGCCCTGCCACACAGCAGGGATGAAAAAACAACATCCCAATCCAACGCG
>JABWAM010000297.1 GCA_013360985.1 Verrucomicrobiia bacterium
GCGCCGCCCCGAGCATCCGCGCCGCGCGGGAACCGAGGGCGACGAAGCCTTGGACGCCCTCGCCGGCGACGAGAGACGCGTCGCACAACGCGAGATCATGGCGGCCATCGAAACCGCGGTCGCTTCCCTTGCTCCCGATCTCCGGGCCGCGTTTGTCCTCGCCGAGTACGAAGGCGCGGGCTACGCCGAGATCGCCGAGGCGCTCGGCTGCTCGCGCAAAGGCGCCGAGATGCGTCTCTATCGCGCGCGGCAGGCGCTGCGCGCGAAACTCGCGCGCTTCCTCCAATGAGGCGCGCCGGAGAAGCGGGGCCGCCCCGAACCCAAAAATCTTGGAGGATCTCCGAGGGTTTCGGCATCTCCCGTCGTTATACGGAATGCGGCTCCGTTTCTCAGACGGGGCAAAATCCATCACCCTCAACCCAAGGAGAATCCCATGAAGAAAATCCTCACCCTCGCCGGCGCGCTCGTCGCGCTCGGGATGTTCGCCGCGCACGCGGGCGGCATCGTCAACCCGGAACGCCTCAACGCGCGCAACGCGGTGCTCAACGCCGGGCCATCGGCCGCCGAGAGCGCCTGCCCGTACGCCCGCTGCAATCCCTCCGCCTGCCCTCGCGGCAAGGAGGATTGCCCCCTCCTCGCGAGCTGCCCGAAGGCCGCCAAGTGCCCCAAGGCGCAATGCGCCAAGAGCCCAAAGGCCCAGAGCGCCTGCGCCGCCGCGCCCTCCTGCCCCATCGCGAAGAAGGCCAAGGCCTCTCGATAACGACTCGATGACTTCATCCGCCCGCCCCTCGTTCCGCGTGCCGCGGGACGAGGCGGCGGAGCGCCTTCCTCTCATGCGCGCCGATGATCCTCTCGACCGACTGCTTGCGGCGTGGAATCCTCGCGCTCCCGCGGCGGAAGAAGGGCTTGTCGCGGCGACGATGCGGGCGATGCGCGCAGAGCGCGGGCATCCCGAGTGGCGGCGACGGCTGCTTCGCCTCGACGAGTGGGTTCGAAGTTGGCTGCCGTCTCCGAACGCCGCGCTGCCCGCAATGGGCGCGCTCGTTCTCGGCGTCGCCCTCTTTCATGACGCGCGGACGACCCATCGCGCGCGCGAAACGTCCGCGCGCGAATGGCGGGACTCCGTGATGCAACCCGCTTCGCCTCTTTGGATCGCCGCCGCCCATCGCGATCTTACGGCGCCGGCGGAGCGCCCATGAGCGCCTTTACTCGAAAATGGCTGATCGGTTTGCTGGCCCTCCTTCTGACGGCAGGGCTCTCCTCCTGGTGGATCGCCGGTCGCGCCGGCGAAATCGCGGCGCGCGCGAAACCGGGCGACTGCTTCGCGCCGGCGCCCGATCTCGGGTTGACTCCCGAGCAGACGGCCCAGATCGCCGTTCTTGAAAAGGCCTACCGCACGCGGATCGAGGAGCTTTGCGCGAAACATTGCGCGGCGCGAACGCGGATCGCCCAGTTCCTCGCGGAACCGCAGCCGCCGAAAACGCCGCTCCTTGCCGCGGCGGAAGAGGCGGGCGAGGCGTATCGCGACCTGGAAGCCGCCACCCTCCGCCACGTCCTCGAGGTGGGCGATCTTCTCGCTCCCGAGCAGAAAGCGCGCTACTACGCTGCGATGTCGGCGCGCCTCGGCGTCCAGTGTCCTCGGTCCGGAGCGATGGCGCCGCCCAGCCGCACGCCGTAAGCGCCCCTTCCCGCGGATCAACGGCGTCTCCGCCGCCGGTTCGGCGAGCTACGCCTTCGGGCGCGTATCGAAGCTCTGGCCGTTGACGAGATCGCTCTCGACGATCACATCGGCGAAGAGCCAGCTCGAGAGGTAACGTTCGCAGCAGGAGGGCATCACCGCCACGATGAGTTTTCCTTGGTTCTCGGGCCGCTTGGCGACTTGAAGGGCCGCCCATGCCGCCGCGCCGCTCGAGATCCCGACGGGGATCCCCTCGAGCGTGTTGATCTCCTTGCTCACGGGACCGGCGTCCTCCTCCTTGACGGGAATGATCTCGTCGATGACCGTGCGGTTCAGGATGTCGGGCACGAAGCCGGCGCCGAGCCCCTGGAGCTTGTGCGGACCCGGTTTGCCGCCGGCGAGCACCGGCGAACCGGCGGGTTCGACGGCAATCATGCGGACAGAAGGCTTGCGTTTCTTGAGTACCTCGCCCACGCCGGTGATCGTGCCGCCGGTGCCGACGCCCGAGATCACAATATCCACCTTGCCGTCGGTATCCCTCCAGATCTCCTCGGCGGTCGTCTTGCGATGGATCTCGACATTCGCGGGATTCGAAAACTGTTGGAGGATCGCGCTGTTCGGAATCTTCGACTGGATCTCTTGGGCTTTCTCAATCGCGCCGCGCATCCCCTTCGCCCCCTCGGTCAGCACGAGTTTCGCGCCGAGGATTTTCAGGAGCTTGCGCCGCTCGAGGCTCATCGTCTCGGGCATCGTGAGGACGAGCTGGAGACCTTTCGCCGCGGCGACAAACGCGAGGGCGATCCCCGTGTTGCCGCTCGTCGGCTCGATGAGGACGGTATCCTTCGTGATCTTGCCGCTCTTGAGGGCGTCTTCGATCATCGCGAGGCCGATGCGGTCCTTCACGCTCGCCAGCGGATTGAAAAACTCGAGTTTGAGCAGGACGTCCGCCCGCGCGCCGTGCTTTTGCGCGACGCGATTGAGGCGGACAAGCGGAGTGTTGCCGATGGTTTCCGTGATGTTGTTGTAGATGCGGGCCATAAGTGGTCTTTGGTTGGGTTCGTTCGAATCTAGCAGCGCAAGCCGCGTCGCGCAATTCTCTCCAACGGCCGCGCGTTTCGCGCTTCAGAAGGGGCGCGCCGCGTGGTTCACTCCCTCTCATGCGAAGCCCGAGCGCCGAATGCCTCCGAAAACGCCTGCGGTTGGCCCCTCACCCGGAGGGAGGGTTTTACCGGGAAACCTACCGCGCGACGCTGCGCCTGCCGCGGCGCACGCTCCCCGCCCGCTACGCGGGCGCGCGCGAGTT
>JABWAM010000298.1 GCA_013360985.1 Verrucomicrobiia bacterium
AACGAAACCAGAGCGGCGGCCGTTTCCACAGATTTTTCGGCGCATAGAGGCGATCGGTTCCGAGCACGAGGGCGGGCAGGATTGGCGCGCGCCCCAGAATCGCGATCATGAACGCGCCTTCGTAAAGAGAGGGAGTTCCTCCGACGAGGCTCCCCTCCCCCGCGCGGATCCCGCCTTCGGGAAAAACGCCGATGCACCGTCCCTGCCGCGCGCGGCGGATCGCTTCGCGCAACGCGCCGTGATCCGCCTGATACTGGCGCACGAAAATCGTCCGCACATGGCGGAAATAGAACGCCGAAAACCGGTTCTTGAACAAGACGTCGGAGGCCATCCAATCAATCCGCCGCGGAGAGGCCATCGCCAGGAGGTGCGGGTCGAAATGGCTGATATGGTTCGAGACCAGAACGAGGCCGCCTTGCCGCGGAACGCGCTCCCGCCCTCCCACGCATACGCGGGCGGCCAGGGGCGCCATGAGGCGCATCGTGGCGATGCTCAGATGGTACAGCACGCGCGGTCACTCCCCGTAAAGGAGCCAGGGTTTCCGGATCTCGGCGAACTCCGCGCAGGCCGTCCGCCATTCCTGGAACATCGGCTCGAGATCCCGCCCTTCCGCCAATCTCCGGCGCGGCGCGCCGCTTCCGCACACCTTGTCGAACATCGTTTTCTCTCCGACGGAGGACTGCGTGAAGAACTTCGGCGCGCCCAGGGCTTCCATCAGACGGAAATTGATTTCCACCAGCGTGCCGGCGCGCCGCGGGTCGATCACGATTTGCACCCCGCCGCAGGGCTGATCTTTGAACGACGCGTAGAACGGCTTGAAACGTTTCGGAAGGAAACGCAGCCCGTCCGGACATCGGGCGCCCTGCGGGAATCTTTCCCGTTCCGCAAGAGCGCCCTGGGCATACGCCTTGGGAGTTGACCAGAACTCTTGCATCGCGCGCGCCAGGGCCTCGGGGTTCACCCCCGGGGCGCCCACCACCTCGAAGGGCAGGGTGTACCCGACGCCGACGGAAATCGGTCCGAGTTCCCCGAGGATGCCCGTCGCCGCGTAGGCGGCGCAGGTCTCCGCCTTCGGGATATGCGGCGAAGTCGGCAGCCACGCGAGCCCGGTGTCGCCCCAAACCATGTCGCGCCTCCAGCCGGTCATCGGCACGACGCGCAGCTTTTGATAAGCGGGGGCTTCGCGCGCGCGAACGCTGCGCGCGAGTTCGCCCATCGTCATCCCGTGGAGATAAGGCACGTCCATGGCGGAGACGAAAGATTCAAATCCCTTTTCCACATGAGGCGGCCCTTCGATGCGCCGTCCGCCGAGCGGGTTGGGGCGATCGAGGACGATGAACTCGATACCCGCTTCGGCGCACGCCAGCAGGCAAACCCGCATCGAACTGATGTAGGTGTAGCTCCGCGAGCCGATGTCTTGGAGATCGAACACCAGCGCGTCGAGCCCTTTGAGCATCTCGGAGGTGGGTTTGCGCGTGCTCCCGTAGAGCGAATAAATTTTCAGTCCGGTGCGCGCGTCCGTGCGGTCCGCCACCTTCACCCCCGCGTATTCGTCGCCGTAAACGCCGTGCTCGGGGCCGAAGAGCGCGACAAGCTTGCAGCGGTCGGTTTCCCGAAGGATCTCCGCGGTGGGGCGCAACGAGGAATCCACGCTCGCGGGGTTCACGACGAGCCCGATCCGGCGACCCTCGATCGCTGCGAAGTTTTCTTCGCGCAGAACGTCCACCCCAAGCTTCACGGGTTCGGCACGAACCGCCGAACACGCGGCGGCCAGGCCAACGAGCAGGATCGCGCTGCGTCTCATCCCGACGACGCCGCGGCGCTTGCGGAAGCCCTCGGTCTTCATGCCGTCGCGGCCCTCTTCGGCGCGAGATCGAGCGCGCGCAGCAGATCCATATCCTCGTCCGGTCCGGGGTTTTGCGTCGTGAGGAGTTTTTCTCCGTAAAAGATCGAGTTGGCGCCCGCGAAAAAGCAGAGCGCCTGCGCCTCGCGCGAGAGGGCGTGGCGCCCCGCGGAGAGACGCACACGCGACTTCGGAAGCGCGATTCGCGCCGTGGCGATGACCCGCGCGAGGTCGAGGATGTCCACCGGCGGTTGATCCTCCAGCGGCGTGCCGGGGATCGGCGTCAAACAGTTGATCGGCACGCTTTCCGGCGGCGGCGTCATTCGCGCAAGCACCTCGATCATCCGCAAGCGGTCCTCCGCCGATTCTCCCATCCCGAGAATCCCGCCGCAGCAGAGAGAGAGACCCGCTTCTTGCACCCGACGGATCGTGTCGAGGCGGTCCTGAAACGTGTGCGTCGTCACGATTTTTCCGTAATGCTCCGGGCCGGTATCCACGTTGTGGTTGTACGCGGTCAGGCCCGCCTCTTTGAGCGCCCGCGCCGCGCCGTCGGTGAGCTGTCCCAAGGTCACGCAGGTCTCCATCCCGAGTCGCCCGACTTCGCGCACGGCCTCGATCACCCGCGCAAAACGCGGATCGTCCTCGCGAACTCCCTTCCAAGCCGCGCCCATGCAGAAACGTTCCGCGCCCAACGCCTTGGCGCGTTGCGCGACGGCGACGATTTCTTCGACCTCCATCAAAGGCGTCGGTTTCACCCCCGTCGCGTGATGCGCGCTCTGGGCGCAATACCCGCAGTCCTCGCTGCAACCGCCCGTCTTGATGCTCAATAAACTGCAAAGCTGGATCTCCTCTCCCTCCCAATGCTCCTCGTGCGCTGCGCGCGCCCGGACGAGGAGATGGAAGAGCGGCAGACGATAGAGGCGGCGAAGATCGTCGAGGGAAGGGGGAGGCATGGGAACGCCTCCCTGTTTACCCTCGGAGGAGGATCAAGGCAACGCCGCGCGAAACGGGCTCTCCGTCGCGGCGAAAAATCGTCCTCCAATTCTGCGCGAGCAAGAGCGCGGCGGCTCGGCCGGCGGCTTCCCAAATCTACGGATCCGCTCCATTTTCGGAGAGAT
>JABWAM010000299.1 GCA_013360985.1 Verrucomicrobiia bacterium
CTGCACCTCGCGGCAGGCGCGCACGCACAGGCCGCATTTGATGCAGGCGTCGAGGTTGACGGCGATCGCCGCATGCGTGCTATCCGGCGCCGGGCGAGCGCCGCGCGGGAAGCGTCGAACGGCGCCGAGTTTGCGCGGCGCTTTCGCGAGGCGGCGGGCTTCGATCTTCGGATTCTCAGCGGCGCGGAGGAGGCGGATCTCGTCTTCTTTGGAGCGATGGGCGATTTGCGAGAGCCGCCGCGCAGCGGCGAAGCGGTCGTGATGAACTCCGGTGGAGGCAGCGCGGAGTGGGCGCGCGGAACGGCGAAGCGGGTGACGCGGCGCGCGTCGTTGCCGCTCGGCTGCGTGCGGATGACGGAGCGCTTCCTGCGCGGCGATCCGTACACGAAGGCGTCGCTGCGCCGCATCGAGGAGTTTTACGAAGACGCTCTGGCGCTCGTGGCGAGGGAGTTCTCGCCGGGGAAGGCGTCCTTCCTGGGGAGCGGCGGGAGCTTGTGCGCGATCGCGGCGATCGCCGCGGGAGAGGCGCGTTTCCGCGCGGAAGCGGTTCATGGAAGAACGCTCACGCGCGGCGAGGTGGAGGCGGTGGCGGAGCGTCTCGCGCGAATGACGGCGGCCGAGAGGCGGAGGATCCCTTCGCTCCCTCGGCAACGGGCGGACATTGTGACGGCGGGTGCGCTCCTTTTCGCAGCGGCGATGCGGGCCCTGAACGCCGAGAGGATCGTCGTGAGCGTCCGCGGTCTGCGCTACGGGGTTTTGCGCGAAGCGCTCGGCTCGACGACGCGAACGAGGCGCCGATAGTTGGCGGCGATGAGGCGGTCGAGAATCCTCGGGGCGATCCGCTGCGCGAGCGCCAAAAACCAGCCGTGCCAGGTGATGATGACTTGTCGCCGGCCGGTTTCGATCGCGCGCGCGATCTGGCGCGCGCACTTCTCCACGGGCATCGCGAGCCAGTCAGGACCAGTTTCCGTGCGAGGGCCGATCTGTTTCCGGTTCTCATGGAAATGCGTGGAGATGATCCCCGGACAGACGGAGAGGACGCGGATGCCGTCGGCGGCGAGTTCCGCGCGAAGGCATTCGCTGAAGGCGTGCAGGGCGTGCTTCGTCGCCGCGTACGCGCCCGCGAGCGGGAGACCGCGCAGGGCGGCCACCGATTCGATGTTCACGAGGCAGCCGCGCGCGCGGCGCAGGGAGGGAATCGCCGCCTGAGCGCAATCCAGCGCCGCAAAGACATTGGTCTCGAAGTTTTCCCGGATCAGTTCCATCGGGAGTTTTTCGATGGGACCCCAGACGCCGAAGCCGGCGTTGTTCACGAAGAGGTCCACGCGTCCCCAGTGGTGTTCGGCGGCGTCCAGGAGGCGGCGCACCTGATCGGGCTGGGTCACGTCCGTCGCGACCGCCAAGGCGTCTCCGCGGCCCGCAGCGGAAATTTCGCGGGCGAGGGCCTCGATCTTCGCGGCGGAACGCGCGGCGAGAACGACCTTTCCGCCGCGAGAGGCGCATTCGCGGGCGAGGGCTTCGCCGATGCCCGAAGAAGCGCCGGTGATGATCGCCACGCGGCCGCGGAACGGATATTTCACCGGAAGCATGGGCGAAAGAGGGCGTGTTTGGCGACGATCCAGAGCTTGCGCGGAGCGGCGAGGCGCGCGCGCGCGTCGAGGACGCGATAGTCGATCGCGCGGATGCGATCAAGGATGCCGTGGTAAATCTCTTCCATGATCCGGAGGGTGGGACGCGCGTCGGGCCGCACGAGTGCGAAGAGAGGCTGCGCCTTCACATAGTATTCCTCGGCGCGTTCTCCGAACTCGCGAAGCAGGGCGTGGAATCCGGGGGACCAGCGCCCTTCGAGCACATCGCTTTCGCTCACCCCGTGGCGGGCGAGGGCGTCGAGGGGGAGATAGATGCGCCCGCGCGCGGCGTCTTCGCGGACGTCGCGAAGGATATTGGTCAACTGAAACGCGATACCGAGCCATTCGCCCGGTTGTTCCGCGTCCGAACGCTCGTAGCCGAAGACGCGAAGGCAGACGAGGCCGACGACCGAGGCGACCCGAAAGCAGTAGCGGTAGAGGTCGTCGAAGGAGGCATAACGCGAAACCTCCTGATCCATCAGCGCGCCTTCGACGATTTCGTCGAAGTGGGACGGAGGGATGTTGTGGCTTCGGACGACGCGAGAAAAAGCGGGCCAGATCGCCGCGTCCTCCGGATTGGGCGGCGACGCCGCGGAGGGAGCGGCGCGGAGAAGTTTCGCGACTTGAAACTTCATGCCGGCGGCGGCGAGCGCCGCATGAGTTTGCGCGCGCCAATTTTCGAGGGCGTTGCGCGCGGTCTGGGGCGAAGGGGCGTCGTCGGCAAGATCGTCGAGGCGGCGCATCCAGGCGTAGACGGCGCACATCGCGTCGCGCTTGGGGCGCGGGAGAGTAAGGAAGGAGAACCAGAAATTTCGCGCCGTCCTTCGCGTCAGGGCGCGGCAGTAGCGGAAGGATGCCGCCGTTTCGCTCATCGAGGTTTCGCGGAAGAGGGGAAGACGGGAGGCATCTTCAGATTGGCGGCCAGATCCGGCGGCATTTCCTCCGGCGCAAGCGAACGAAGGAACCAAGATCGGAAGCCGACGGAACGGCGCCAAGCGTACGGAATGCCCGTAACCGAAGTCATCGCTTCGGCGACGGCCTTGCGCACTTCCTCCGAAGATTCCTCGAGGCAGGCGTGAGAGGCGATCGCTTGGATCGCCGCCGCGCCGCCGAGGCGGGCGAGGGCGTTCACGCAGGCGATGCGCGTCGCATCCACGTCGAAGGCCGGTCCGAGCATCGGGATGGCGATCGCTTTGTCGCAGGCGAGCCGGCGCAGGATAGGCAGCGCCTCCGTTAGGCCGAGGATCGCGGAGGCTGCGGCGGCCCGCTCGCGGAGCAGCGCGGTTGCGGGCGAGAAGTTCCGGAGGTTCGCGAGAACGAC
>JABWAM010000300.1 GCA_013360985.1 Verrucomicrobiia bacterium
GCCATTGCCGAGCAGTTGCTCGGGGGAGACGCCGCGCAGATCGAAGAGACGGCGGATCGTTTCTTCGATGAGATTGTTGGGGCAGGAAGCGCCCGCCGTGACCCCGACGATCACCTTGCCTTCGGGGAGCCAATGGGCCGTTTCGACCTCTTCGCCTTTCTGCATGCTGAAATGAACGATCTTTTCGTGGGAGAGCATCTTGCTCGCGTTTTTGATGAAATAGGTGGGGAGACGCGCCTCGCCCATCTCGGCGAGATGCGAGGTGTTCGAGGAGTTGTAGCCGCCGATCACGATGAGCAGGTCGAGCGGTTCGTTGAGGAGTTTTTCTAGGGCGTCCTGGCGATCCTGCGTGGCGCCGCAGATCGTGTCGAAGACGCGGAAGTGCGCGGCGAGATTTTCTTCGCCGTAGCGGTCGCACATCGCCTGACGGAAACGGCGTTGGACCTCTTCGGTCTCTCCGCGGAGCATCGTGGTTTGGTTGGCGACGCCGACCGCGCGGAGGTGGATGTCGGGATCGAATCCCGGCGAGTGCGCCCCCTTGAATTTTTCGAGGAGTTCGGTCTTGTTTCCGCCGCGGCGAATGTAGTCGCAGACGTAATCGGTTTCCGCGAGATTGTAGACGACGAGATATTGGCCGTTGCCGTTGGCGGCGAGCGCGCGGGAGCTTGTCGCCTTGGTCTCTTCGTGCCACGCCTTGCCGTGGATGATGGAGGTCACTTCCTCGGTCGCGTATTGGCGAACGCGTTTCCACACGCTCATCACGTCGCCGCAGGTCGTATCCACGAGGGCGCACCCCTTGCTCTTGAGCAACTCCATGGTGGCGACCTCGGCGCCAAAGGCGGGGATGATCACGACGTCGCTCGCGGTGATGTCCTCGATCCGCGCCTCGGGCTTCGGGCCGGTGAGCGTCTTGATCCCCATCGCGCGAATCTGGTCGTTGACCTCCGGGTTATGAATGATCTCGCCGAGGATGTAGAGGGGGCGATCCTTGAAGACCTTGCGCGCCGCGTAGGCGAGGTCGATGGCGCGCTCGACGCCGTAACAAAAGCCGAACTGTTTCGCGAGGCGCACGGTCAATCCGGCGGCGGAGAGGCAGCCGCCCGTCGCGCGGATCCGTTCGACAAGGGCGCTGCGGTAATGTTCCTCGACCTGAGCCTGAACCACCGCGAGCACCTCCGGGGTGCGGAGATTGACTTTGGGGCGGGAAGGGGCGGTCGCCGTGCTCATAGGGAGCAATCTAGACCGAGCGCGCCGCAACTTCAATGTTGAGAAAACCGCGGCGGGACGCGTTCTTCCCCAAATCCCCGCGTAAGGCGTGGGGGGGGAGTTCATCCTCGGTCGAGGAATATGCGACGCCCTCGCCACATTTTGGACTCACGCCGCCGCCGCGGCGCCGCCGCCGCCGGCGCCCTCCCTCGCTTCGCGATGAGGTCGGGGAAGAACAGGTCCCCCCGACCCCTTTCCAGACGGAACGGCTCGGCCGGCGGCCTCGCCCTACCTTGCTTCGCGAGAAATGGAGATCGGCGGCATGACCCTCGGCCTCGCGGGAAAATCCCCGGACGCATAGGGAAAGATCTCGAACGGGAAAGGGAGGGCGAGGCCGCCGGCCGAGCCGTCGCATCCTCCTTCATGTGGGGAGTCTAAAATCTCGATACGACTCACCCCTCCGATCCTCGATGGATGATGATGAGGTGAGCTCTCTGAAAATGGAGCGGATCCGTGGATTTGGGTCCTTCGCGAGGAGGCTTGCTCCTCGGAACGGCTTTCCGCATGGTTCGCTTCGCATGAAATCTTCCCTTTGGTGGATCGCGCTGGCCGCCGGCTACGGTTTGGGCGCGATCCCCTTCGGATTTCTCCTTGGCAAGGCGAAGGGTGTGGACGTGCGGCGGCAGGGCAGCGGCAACATCGGCGCCACGAATGTGTGGCGCGTCCTGGGGCGCCCCTGGGGGATCGCCACCTTTCTCCTCGATTTTCTCAAAGCGCCGCTGGCGATCCTGCTGGCCGAAGGATGGGCGCGCTCTCGCGGAGCCGACGCGGAAGCCGTCACGTGGTGCGGGATCGCCGCCTTCGCCGGCGCGATCCTCGGACACAACTTTCCGGTCTGGCTGCGCTTTCGCGGCGGGAAAGGGGTCGCGTCGAGCGCCGGCGGGCTCCTCGCGCTGATGCCGACGGCTTTCCTCGCGATCGTGGGCGTTTGGGTCGTCGTCTTTTTTCTCTCGCGCATCGTTTCGCTCGCGTCGCTGGCCGGCGCGTTGACCCTTCCTTTCGCGGCGTGGTTCCTGGTCGAGCCGCACGCGGGATTGCGCGGCTTGGCGTGTCTCCTCGCGGTCATGATCGTCGTCCGCCACCGCGCGAACATCGGACGCCTGCTTGCGGGCACCGAACACCGCTGGTCGAAAAAAACCGTTCCGGAGACGGGAGGCCAACCATGAGGATCGCCGTGTTGGGCAACGGCGCCTGGGGCGCCGCGCTCGCCGCGGCGTGTGCGCGCCGCGGGCATCGCGTGCGGATCTGGGGGGTCCCCCTCCGGGAAGGCGACGCCCGCACCCTTGAGGAAGCGCTCGAAGGCGCCGAGATCATCCTGTTCGCCGTTCCCTCTCACGCGATGCGCGAAGTCGTCGTCCGCGCGCGCGCCTCTCTGCCCCGGGGAGCGATCCTCGTCTCCGTCGCGAAGGGCATCGAGGAGGACACCGACCTCCGGATGTCCGAAATTCTCGCCGCCGTCACGGGACGCGCCGAGATCGCGGCGCTCTCCGGTCCGAGTTTTGCCGCGGAAGTGGTCCGCGGGACGCCCACGGCGCTCGTCTGCGCGTCCGCGGACGCGCGGGTCGCCCGCCGTATTCAGGAGGCGCTCGGCGGCGAGGCGTTGCGGATTTATACGAGCGCCGATCTCGCCGGCGTCGAGATCGGCGGGGCGCTCAAGAACGTGATCGCCATCG
>JABWAM010000301.1 GCA_013360985.1 Verrucomicrobiia bacterium
TCCGCGTCGATCTTTTTCAACCTCGGCTCGATCCTCGTCGGGCTGGGCGCGGCGTTGCTCGTGGACCCGACCTTCGGCGAAAAGGCGATCTACTGCATGGCGGTCGGAACGCTCGCCGGCGGCGCGCTCCAATGGCTGGTGCAGGTCCCCGCGATGCGAAAGATCGGCTATCGCTTCCGCTGGTCTTGGAATTTGAGCGATCCCGGGCTTCGCGACATCCTCCGTCTGATGGCGCCGGCGGTGATCGGGGTGTCCGCCACGCAAGTGAACGTGCTCATCAACTTAACGTTCGCCACGGCGTGCGGCGACGGCGCGGTTTCCGCTCTAACCTTCGCCTTTCGGATCGTGCAGC
The DNA here is from genome assembly GCA_013360985.1 of Verrucomicrobiia bacterium. Lineage (GTDB taxonomy): Bacteria > Verrucomicrobiota > Verrucomicrobiia > JABWAM01 > JABWAM01 > JABWAM01. The sequence continues at coordinate 353 of JABWAM010000301.1, forward strand.
TTCCCATCGGAGTGTTCGGGGTGGCCATCGCCACCGCCGCGCTTCCCGCGCTGGCCATGGACGCCGTCAATCTGGATCTGAAGGCGTTCCGTGAGCGCGTGGAGCGCGCTCTGCGGCTCAACGCGGCGTTTTGCGTTCCCGCAGCGTGCGGGCTGGCGTTGCTCGGCGCACCGCTGACCGGCCTGCTTTTCGAGCGAGGGCGGTTCGACCTCAACGCGACTCTCCTGACGGCCCAAGCCATGAGCGCCTACGCCTTGGGGCTTGTCGGTTATGCGTCGGTGAAAATCCTCGGGCCGGTTTTCTACGCGCTGAACCGCCCGTTGGCGCCGATGCTCGTCGCGCTCGGCTCGATTGCGATCACCTTTTCGCTCAACTGGTTCTTTGCGACGCGCCTGCACGTCGGGCCGGCGGGAATCGCCCTCGCGACGGCCCTCTCCTCGCTCGCGAGCGCGAGCCTCCTGCTCTCGTCACTCTCCCGCCTCTTGGGCGCGGTGAGCCGGCGCACCTGGATCGCCGGAGGAAAAATTCTCGTGGCGTCGGGCGGGATGAGCGCCGTCGTGGCCCTCGGCGACTGGGCGTTGGCGGAGCAGCTTGTCGGGCACGATTTCGCGGGAAACCTTTGCCGCACGCTGTTCGGGGTCGCCCTTGGGGCGACGGCCTACTTCTGGCTCTCGGCGAAACTCGGCGTAGAGGAGGCCCGCGAGATGCATCGCGCGGCGCGCGATCGCCTCGTCCGCCGCGCCGCGTCGCATTGATCTCGCGGCGGCGGAAGAGAGCGGCCATGGAGGAGGCGAATCATCGAAGGTCATCCCGCGCGTGATCCATGGCCGCAGCCCCCTCCATCCAGGCGAAACTGGAGCGCCTCTCGAACCGTCCCGGCGTCTATCTGATGCGCGACCGCCTCGGCCGCGTGATCTACGTGGGCAAAGCGCGCGCGCTCGCGCGCCGCGTGCGCTCCTATTTTCAGCCGGCGCGATATTCGCAGCTCGATCCGAAGACGCGCGCGCTCGTGGATTCCGCCGCCGATATCGAGTGCCACCCCGCGCGAAGCGAGGCGGAAGCCCTCCTGCTCGAAGGCAAGCTCATCAAGCAGTACAAGCCGCGCTACAACGTCCTCTTTCGCGACGACAAACGCTTTCTCCTCCTCAAGCTGACGCGCGACCCCTTTCCGCGCTTCGTCCTGACGCGGCTCGAAAAGCCCGATGGCTGTCGTTACTTCGGGCCGTTCCCCAACGCCGCCGCCCTGCGCAACACCCTCGATTATCTCCGCCGCGCCTTTCACCTGCGTTCCTGCCTTTCCGCGGATCCAAACGAGCGCGACTATCGCCATTGCCACAACGACATCCTCCAGCATTGCGCGGCGCCGTGCGTCGGCCGCGTGAGTCGCGACGAGTACGCGCGTTGGATCGCGCGCGCCTGTCTCGTGCTCGAGGGGAAAGATGTGGACGCCCTCCTCGAGATGGAGGAGGAGATGCGGAAAGCGGCCGCCGCGAAGGAGTTCGAGCGCGCCGCGGCCCTCCGCGACGCGCTCCATGATCTGCGAACGACGGTCAAATCGAGTCGGGCGCGCTTCCGTCGCGACATGCCGGTCCGCGCCGGTTCCGAGGAGGAGATCGCGGACCTCGCGCACGCGCTCGATCTCGCGCGTCCCCCGAGGGTCATTGAGGGCTTCGATATTTCGCATATTCACGGACGACATGCCGTCGGGGCCATGGTCCAATTCGTCGCGGGGCGTCCCGCTCGGGCGAACTATCGTCATTTCACCATCCGCGGCGATGAGGAAGCTCCGGGCGCCTCCTCCGAATTGGGCGCGGCGGAGGCGTTGAACGACGACGTGGCCGCGATCCGGGAGATCGTCGGACGCCGTTACGCGCGCCTGCTCCGCGAAGGGAAACCGTTGCCCGACCTCGTCCTGATTGACGGAGGGAAAGGGCAGCTCAACGCCGCGGTCGCCGCGATGGAAACAGCGGGCATCCGACTGTCCGTCGCGGGTTTGGCGAAGCAGGAAGAGGAGATTTTTCTTCTCGGAAGGTTGAATCCGATCCGTTTGCCCGCGAACGCACCCGCGCTGCATCTGCTCCAGCGCGTGCGCGACGAATCGCATCGCTTCGCGAACTCGCGCCACGAGGCTTGGCGGCGGAAACAGATCCGCAACTCGATCCTCGACGATTTTCCGGGAATCGGCGAGCGGCGCAAGCAGGCGCTCCTCCGCCGCTTCGGTTCGGTCAAGATCCTTCGCGAGGCGACGGTCGAGGCCGTGATGGAAGTCGAAGGCTTTGGACGTTCCTCCGCGGAGAAGCTGCTCCGGTTCCTCCGCGGCGACCGCGGGAGTTCCGCCGCGCGCGCGTGAATGGGGGCGAAATTCCGCGCAAGGTTCGACGGCCCAATTTTGAGATTCAGATTTTCCAAGGGGTCGCGTAATTTTCTCCGGTGCGCATGATTCCGTGTCCCTCGGCTGAATTCGACCGTCTGGCCGCCTCCGCCCGAAGGCCTTCTCCAGAGGTGGCGCGCGCCGTAGCGCGGATCCTCGCCGAGGTGCAACGCGACGGAGACCGCGCGCTCGCGAGGCTCACCCGCCGCTT
>JABWAM010000302.1 GCA_013360985.1 Verrucomicrobiia bacterium
ACGCGGGGCGGCGGAGGCGGCGAGGGCGCGGAGCGTCTGAAGCCGTTCCGCGCAATTCTCGGGGTCGACGAAGGACGCGGGATCGCCGCCGCGAGGGCGCGGCGCGGGTTCCGGCACGCCGATCGGCGGGAGGAGGGCGAACCCCGCCGCATACGCGCCCGCTTCGGAAAGGAAATGCTCCTGGTCGCGCGCGTTCGGCGCGATCACGCGAAGGACGCGCCCCGCGGCGGCGGCAAGAAGGGAAGCGAGAAAAGGCCGCGCCGTCTCCGCCGCGCCGGGAAAACGCAGCGCTTTCCCTTCGGCGAGCGCGGCGCACGCCGCGACCGCCTCCGGCGCGCGCGCAAAACGCGCGAAGATCGTCTCGTCGTTCACAGCGAAAGTCTGCCTTCACGGCGTGTCCGCGCAAAGGAGATTGACGGAAACGCCGTTTCGCCCCCTCGCTCCGCAGGGCAGGGTGAGGGGTTCAGGCAGGACGCAACGGCATGGTTCCGGCTGAGGCGTCCGCGCGCATGGCGTCGCACTCGCGATTTGACGGGTTTCCGCCGGTCGTTCATCGTCTCTCCATGCCGGCCCCGAAACCGCTCGAGAAACGCCTGCTCCTGGCGAACCTCGATCAGCCCGAGTACACGCCTGATCTCGCCTGTTACCTGCGCCACGGCGGATACGCCTCGCTTCGCAAGGCGGTCGGCATGCGTCCCGCAGACCTCGTCGCGGAGGTCAAGGCTTCGCAGCTTCGCGGACGCGGCGGCGCGGGCTTTCCCTGCGGGGTGAAGTGGGGCTTCATCCGCGAGGACGAGAAACGGCCCGTCTACCTCATCTGCAACGCCGACGAATCGGAACCGGGCACCTTCAAGGATCGCCAACTCATTCACAAGGATCCGCATCAACTGATCGAGGGGATCATCCTTTCGGCGCTCGCCGTGCGCGCGCGCCTCGCGTACATCTATATCCGCGGCGAGTTTCCCGAGGGCGCGCGCATTTTGGAAAAAGCGATCGCCGAGGCGCGCGCGCAACAGTTCGTCGGGCCGAAGATCCTCGGGACGGACGCCTCGCTGGAGATCCATGTCCACCGCGGCGCCGGCGCCTACATCTGCGGCGAAGAGACCGGCCTCCTCGAATCCCTCGAGGGCAAACGCGCCTATCCGCGAATCAAACCGCCCTTTTTCCCCGCCGCGTTCGGCCTCTACCAGTGTCCGACGATCATCAACAACGTGGAGACGCTCTGCAACGTCGTCCACATCCTTCGCATGGGCGGCGCCGAATACGCGAAGATCGGCCGCCCGAACAACACCGGCACGCGGATCATCGGCGTTTCCGGCCACGTGCGGGAACCCGGCTACTTCGAGATCGAGAACGGGGCGCTCACCCTGGGGCAGATCCTCAACGACCTCTGCGGCGGCGTGCGCGAAGGACGCGCGGTGAAGGCGATCATCCCCGGCGGCACCTCGTCGAAGGTCTTGCGCATGGGCGAAAAGTTTCGGCTCAAACTTCGCCAAGCCGACGGCGCGCTCGCCGAGAAGGAGGTGGGCATCCTCGATCTTCCCTATGATTTCGACAGTTTGACCGCCGCGGGAACGATGAGCGGTTCGGGCGGCATCATCGTCCTCGACGATCGCACCGACATGGTGAAGGCGCTCAACAACATCAACCGTTTCTATTCGCACGAGAGCTGCGGACAATGCACTCCGTGCCGCGAAGGCTCCCTCTGGCTGCAAAAAATCACCGACCGCCTCGTCCGCGGCGGCGGCCGGCCCCAGGATGTGGATCTCCTCCTCAACATCGGGGAAAACATCGCTGGGCGCACGATCTGCGCGTTTGGCGAAGCCACCGCGTGGCCGGTGCAGAGTTTCGTGGCCAAGTTTCGCGAGGAATTCGACGCCGTCTGCGGAACCGGCCGGAGATGAGGCCTCCGCGCCGCGATCGGCCCGTTTCCCTCGCCACGGCGTTCGGCTCGGCTCCGGGATGATCTTTGCCTTCAAGAACGGCGCGTGGCGTCTGACGCCGGGGCGGATCCATCTCTTCGGGATCCTCAATGTGACGCCCGACTCCTTTTCGGACGGCGGCTGTTTCACCACGGTCGAGGCCGCGCGGGAACGCGCCCTCCAGATCGAGGCCGAGGGCGCCGACGCCATTGACGTCGGCGGAGAATCCACCCGTCCCGGCGCGACGCCCGTGTCCGAAGAGGAGGAGATCGCGCGGGTGCTGCCGGTGCTCGCCGATCTGCGCCCGCGCCTCAAGATCCCGCTTTCGATCGACACCACGAAGGCCGTCGTCGCCGCCGCCGCGCTCGACGCCGGCGCGGCCATCGTGAACGACGTCAGCGGCCTCGCGCGCGATCCGCGCATGGCGGAAGTCGTCGCCGCGTCCGGGGCGGGCCTCATCCTCATGCACAGCCGGGGCGATCCGCGCACGATGAGCGCGCTCGCCGCCTACGGGCATGTCGTCGAGGAGGTGAACCGCGAGCTCGCGCAGCGTTTCCTCGCCGCATTGCGCGCGGGGATCCCCAGGGAACGCCTCGCCGTGGATCCCGGCATCGGTTTCGCCAAGACTGCGGAACAGAGCTTCGCTGTCCTCCGGGAACTCCGCCGCTTCACGCAGGCGGACCCCGGCGAGGCGTTCGCCGGCCGCCCCGTCATGGTGGGCCTCTCGCGCAAGTCTTTTCTCGGCGGAGCGATGGAGACACGCGCGCTCCCGACGCTCGCCGCGGAACTCTGGGCCGCGCGGCAAGGAGCGCGCTTCATCCGCACTCACGATGTGGGGGCGCTCCGCGTCGCGCTGCAAACCTGGGAGGCCATCGCCTCCGCCGGACTGTCGCCTTCGCCGGAACCGCCGCGCGGCAACGGGCGCGCGTGAGAGCGTGTCCGCGTTTCGAAAACGGCGGGAGTGAAGGGCGCGAGCTCCAGCGGCGCGCATGCCGCGCGCTGAC
>JABWAM010000303.1 GCA_013360985.1 Verrucomicrobiia bacterium
CCGTTTCCGGAGGAATAGAGGTAGCGGATTTTGGGAAAGAAGCTGAAGAGCCAAGGGATATAGAGGACGCCGAGCAGGGTGTGCGCAACGGAGCCGATCGGTTGCTGGTTGGAGCGGAGCACGACATGGCGCGTGAGAAGGCCGAGGACGAGGAGGACCAGGAGGATGACCTCGAAGAGCGAGGCGAGCCGCGCGTGGCTGGCGCTGAACCACCAGGCGCCCGCGGAGAGGAGGACGCCGGCGCTGAGGCCCCAGCGTTTCGAGCAGGGGATGCCGGCCTTGCGGAGCATGTCGTAAAACTCGGCCTGAGCGAGGAGGGCCACGAGGCAGCAGAGGAGCGCGGAGGCGAGCGGCCCGAGATAAAAGAGGACGGTGAGAAGCACCGTCCAGAGGACCACGGAGCTGAGGACGCGTTTGGAAAACATGTCGGGCGCCGATTAGGCCTTGCGAGAAACGGGGTCCACGCCGCCGAAGCGGCGCCGGCGGTTGGCGAATTCGCGGAGGGCTTCGAGGAAGTGCTCGCGACGGAAATCGGGCCAGAGCGCCGGAGAGATCACAAACTCGGCGTAGGAAATCTGCCACAGGAGGAAGTTGCTCACGCGGAGTTCGCCGCTCGTGCGGATGAGGAGGTCGGGATCGGGGACGCCGGCGGTATCGAGACGCGCGGCGAACGCGATCTCGTCCACGGCGTCCGGCGAGAGCCGTCCCGCGACGGCGTCCGCGGCGACGCGACGAACGGCGCGGAGGATCTCATCGCGCGCGCCGTAGCTGAGCGCGAGGATGAGGGTGAGCCCCGAGTTTTTTGCGGTCGCCGCCTCGGTCTTGCGAAGCTGGCTTAGGACGCGCGGAGGCAGATCGTCGCGCGCGCCGATCGTTTTGAGGCGGACCTTGTTCTCGTTCAGTTCTCCGATCTCTTCGCGGAGAAAGCGTTCGAGGAGCCGCATGAGGGCGGCGATCTCCATCTTGGGGCGCCGCCAGTTTTCCTTCGAGAAGGCGTAGAGGGTGAGGTATTCGATTCCGAGTTCGCCGGCGGCGCGCACCACGGCGCGGACGGACTCGATGCCGCGGCGGTGGCCTTCGATGCGGGGGAGCAACCGCTGGCGCGCCCAGCGACCGTTGCCGTCCATGATCACGGCGACATGGCGCGGGATCCGTTCCAATTCATGGAGGGCAGGCGGCGTCTTCATGCCTTCGGGAGGATCCGCGCGGGGGAGGCGGTTAAAAACCCGGGGAAACCTGCCATCGTTTTCCAACCACCGGTTAGAGGCGGCCGTTGACGAAGATGGTCTGATCGCGCCGCGGGCCGACCGAGACGATCGAGATCGGCGCGCCGGCGTGGCGTTCGATGGCCTTGAGATACGCCTGAGCGGCGCGAGGGAGATCGCGGAAGCGGCGGATCTCCCGCGTGGAGGCGCGCCAACCAGGCCAGGTTTCGTAGACCGGTTTTACGCAGCGCAGGAGATCGGCGTCCATCGGAACGGTGTCGAGGCGTTTCGACCCGAGGCGGTAGGCGACGCAGATCTTGATCTCGGCGAGGTGATCGAGCACATCGAGCTTGGTGATCGCCAGGTCGTCCATCCCATTGAGGCGCACGGAGGCGCGCGCGACGACGGCGTCGAACCAGCCGCAGCGGCGCCCGCGGCCGGTGGTGCGGCCGAACTCGTCGCCCACTTTCTGGATCTCGGCGCCGAGGACGGCGCCGTATTCGGTGGGGAAGGGGCCTTCGCCGACGCGGGTGGTGTACGCCTTCATCACGCCGACGACGCGGTCCATGCGGTGCGGAGGCACCCCGCTGCCCACGCACGCCCCGCCGGAGGTGGGATGCGAAGAGGTGACGTAGGGGTAAGTGCCGAAATCGAGGTCGAGAAAGGCGCCCTGCGCGCCTTCGAAGAGGATGTCTCGCTTTCGCCGCAGGGCGGTGTGGAGGAGAGCGACCGCGTCGCCGATGAAGGGACGGAGGCGACGGCCGGCGGCGAGGTATTCGGCGGCAACGGCGGCGGCGGCGAGAGGGCGAACGCCGAGCGCGCGGAGGAGGGCGTTGTTCTCTCTTACCCGGCGCGCGAGCTTTTCGCGGAAGGCGGCGGGCTTGAGGAGATCGAGCACGCGGAAGCCGGTGCGAGAAGCCTTGTCGCCGTAGGCGGGCCCGATGCCGCGTTTCGTGGTGCCGATGCGATGGCGCTTCGAGGCGTCTTCGCGCCCCTCGTCGAGGAGGCGATGATACGGCATCACGAGGTGGGCGATGCCCGAGACAACGAGGTTTTTCGGGGAAATCCGGATGCCCTGCTTGCGAAGGCCGTCCATTTCCTTGAGGAGGGCGATCGGGTCCACGACGACGCCGTTGCCGATGACGCAGACTTTTCCGGGATGCAAAATTCCCGAGGGGATCAGATGCATCACATAAGTCTTCGCGCCGATGTGGACCTCGTGCCCCGCGTTGCTGCCGCCCTGGTAGCGTACGACGTAATCGGCGCGGCGCGTCAGCAGATCGATGATCCGCCCCTTGCCTTCGTCGCCCCATTGGCCGCCAACAAGAATCGTGTTCGCCATAAGCAAAAAAAAACGAAATTAACCTCGCCCGCGCGAGGGTAATTTCGGGTCTGAAATTACCGTAGGAGCGTAGGGAGCGCCCGGGAAGGCGTCAACGGGAAAACCCGGGATCCTCCGTGCGGCGCGATTTTGGAGCTTGTCCCAAATCCACGGATCCGCTCGATTTTCAGAGAGCACCACTCCTCATCATCCATAGAGGATCGGAGGGGTGGGTCGTGTCGAGATTTCCGACTCCCCACAAGAAGGATGCGACGGCTCGGCCGGCGGCCTCGCCCTACCTCGCTTCGCGATGAAAGGAAAATCGGCGGCGTGCCCCTCGGCCTCGTGGGAAAATCCCCCGGACGCATGGAGAAAGATATCGCACGGGAAAGGTAGG
>JABWAM010000304.1 GCA_013360985.1 Verrucomicrobiia bacterium
AGAGCGAGGACGCGTTCGAGGGACGAGGTTCGAAGGGATGGCGGACGGAGGGATCGGATGGCGACCGGGAGGGGAGCGTTTGACGCCGCGTTCCCTTTTTGCCGTGGGGATAAGCTTGGGGAAACCACTGAAATCCATCGGTCATGTGACCGATGAATTTCAGCGCTGTTCGCGGCGGCGAGAGAGGGCGAGGACGCCGATCTCCATTCCATCGCAAAGCGAGGGAGGGCGAGGGCGCCGGGCTCGGGAGCGCTTCCCTCCTGCGGCCGCTCAACGCCGCACGCAACCGGCGTAAAGGTCGAAGAGCCCCTTGAACACGGTGCGCCAGGGGTATCGCTCGATCACCGCCTTGCGGGCGCGCGCGCCGATTTCGGGGAGATCGAGCTGGTAGCATTGGAGCACGGTCCGCGCGAGCGATTCCGCGGTCATTTCCGGCGCGAGGAAGGCGGGCCCTCCGAAGATCAGGTCCTCCATCCCGCTGCCCTGGAAGGCGACTGCGGGAATCCCGCAGGCCTGGGCTTCGAGCGCCACGAGACCGAACGTCTCGCAGGGGCTCGGATGCACGAGGAGGTCGGCGGAGGCGTAGAGGGAGGCGAGCTTGCGGGCATCGCCTTCGTAAGGCAGCCAATGGAGGTCGGGGGTGCGCCCGCGCGCCTCTTCGACGCGGACGCGTTCTGCGCCTTCGCCGACGATGAGCAGGGCGAAGCGGTCGCCGGCGTAATGACGAATCCGCGCGAACGCCTCGAGGAGGCGGTCGATGCGTTTCTCCCGGGAAAGCCGTCCGACGAAGAGGAGGAGGACCTGGCGTTCCGACACCCCGAGGCGGCGGCGGAGCAGCGGGTCGCGCGCGGAGGGCTCGAAGATGTCGGTCTCGACGCCGAGAGGGACGAGGCGCGCGTTGCCCACGCCGTATTCGCGGAGGAGGTTCTCGAGCTTGGCAGAAGCGACGAGCGTGAGGTCGAAGCGGTTGTAGAGGCGGCGGATGTAACCGCGGGAGAGGCGTTCCACCAAGACGCCCGCGGCGCGGCCGCCGAAGCGATGGAAGGTGCGGAAGTAGCTCTCGGGGAAATGGGAGTGGTAGAAGCCGACGACGGGGACGCCGAGGGCGCGTCCGGCGCGGAGACAGGCCCAGGCGAGCTGCCACGGTTCTCCCGCTTCGATCAGATCGGGTTTCGCCTCGCGGATGAGGCGTTCGACGCGCCGCGTGTTCCACGCGAACCGGTAGTGGGAGGAGAGGGAGACGCGCGGGGAAGCGACCTCGAGATGGACGCAGCGTCCTTCGGCGCGCGCGGCGTGGCGCGGCCCCGGCACGATGAGGACATGTTCGTCGGAGGTGCAGCGCGCGATGTAGTCGCGTTTCTCGGTCAGGTAGCGCTTCACGCCGCCGCTCACCGGCGAATAGAACTGGGTGACGTCGCAGATCCTCACGGCGAACGGGAAGCGGCAGGCGGGAGGGGCGTTCCGGCGTCGGACGGAGAGGCGTCGGCGCCCTCCTCCGCGGGACGGACTCTACAGCTTGATCACCTTGGCCCAGTGGATGGTGGGATGCGTGGCCACCTCCTTGAGCACCTCGAGGCTGGGTTCGCTGTCGAGGTTGAGGGCGGTGACCGCGGGACCTCCGAGCTTCTCCCGCGAGAGCGTCATGCTCGCGATGTTGACTCCGGCCCGGCCGAGCGTGGTGCCGATGTGGCCGATGATGCCGGGGCGATCGTCGTTGGCGAAAAGGAGGATGACCCCCTCGGGCGCGGCTTCGACGGTGCGGCCGTTGATGCGCACGATGCGCGGATTGTCGGGGGATCCGAAGAAGGTGGCGGTCATGCTCGCGGTTTCTTCGCCGCGCGTCGCGCTGACCTGGAGGAGCTCCGTGTAGCTGCCGAGGGCGCATGTGCGGCTTTCCACGACGCGGATCCCGAGGCTCGCGGCGGCGACCATCGCGTTCACGGGATTCACGTCGCGCCCGGAGATCCGCTCGAGGAACCCTTTGACGACCAGGCGGGTGACCGGCTGGGTGTTCACCTCGCTGGCCGCTCCGCAATAGTTGACGGTGAGTTCCTCGACGCGATCAGGGGCGAGCTGAGAGACGCCGCGGCCGAGGCGTTCGGCGAGGCGGAGCCACGGACGGATGACGGCGAGGGTCTTGGAATCCACGTTCGGGACGTTCACGGCGTTCAACACCTCTCCCTTGAGGAGGAAGGTGCGGATCGCTTCGGCGATCTCGATGCCGACGCTCTCCTGGGCTTCGGCGGTGGACGCGCCCAGGTGCGGGGTCATCACGACCTGCGGAAAGGCGCGGAGCGGATGATCGGCGGGAAACGGCTCCTGTTCATAGACGTCGAGCGCGGCGGCGGCGACTTTCCCCTCGCGGAGCGCGTCGGCCAGCGCGTGTTCGTCCACGATGCCGCCCCGCGCGCAGTTGATGATCCGCACGCCTTTCTTCATCTTCGCGAAGGCCTCGCGGCCCACCATGCCTTTGGTGCGATCCGAGAGAGGCATGTGCACCGTGATCACATCGGCGCGGGCGAAAATTTCGTCGAGATCCACCATCTCCACTTGAAGACTCCGCGCGCGGGAGAGCGAGGTGAAAGGATCGTGCGCGAGGACGCGCATCCCGAAGGCGATGGCGCGACGCGCGAACTCGCTCCCGATGCGGCCCAGGCCGATGACGCCGAGCGTCTTGTTGTAGAGTTCAATGCCGGTGAAGCTCTTGCGGTCCCACTTCCCCTCGCGCATCGAGGCGTGCGCCTGAGGGATGCAGCGCGCCATCGCGAGCATCAGGGAGAAGGCGTGCTCGGCCGTGGAGATCGTGTTGCCTCCCGGAGTGTTCATCACGATCACTCCGCGCTCCGTGGCGGCCTCCACGTCCACGTTGTCCACGCCGACGCCCGCCCGGCCGATCACCTTG
>JABWAM010000305.1 GCA_013360985.1 Verrucomicrobiia bacterium
CTCGAGCAGCCGGGCGCAGAAATCGAGATCCTTCAGGCCGAAGCTCGAGATGTTCGGAAAGAGGTAGAACGCCCCTTCGGCGAGCAGGCAGGTGATGCCGGGAATCTTGTTCAGCTCCGCGTGCAGGAACTTCCGCCGTCGATCGAACGCGATCACCATCTTCTGCACCGCGGCGGCGGTCTTTTCCTTTTCCTTCAGCGCGGCCAGCGCGCCGTATTGCGCAAAGGTGGTCACGTTCGACGACATCTGGCTCTGGAGCTCCGCGATCGCCTTGGCGATCGGCAGCGGCGCCACCGTCGTGCCGATCCGCCAGCCGGTCATCGCGTACGTCTTGGAAAAACCGGCGACCGTAATCGTGCGGGCCTCGACCTCCGGACTGAAGGTGGCGATGCAGGTCGGCCGGGCTTTGTCGTACACGAGATGCTCGTACATCTCGTCGGAAAGGATGTAGAGGTTGTGCTTGAGGGCGACCGCCACGATCGCCCACTGGCGCGCGAGCAGGGTGATCGGCACAACGAAGAAGACGAGCAGAGTGATCGGACGGCGCGGGTAGAGCGCGGCGAACGCGAGGGTGACCGCGTAGACGGCGCCCGACGCGCCCACCATCGAAGCGGCCGTATGAAGGTTGAACACGAACCACGTCAGCCCTCCGACGATTCCGCCGCCGAAGTAGATTCCCAAGAAATGCTTCGGGCCGAGCGCAAACTCCACTTCGTTCCCGAAAAAGTAGAGCATGAGGAGATTCAGGAGCAGGTGAATCACGCTCCCGTGGAGGAACATGTAGGTCGCGAACTGCCAGAGGCATCCCTCGTGAACCTTCTGAGCGGAGAGCTTCAGAAAATCCGCAAAAAGCTGATTGTCCATCGCGCGGAACACCTGCTGCAGAAGAAAGACGGCGAAGTTCGCGATGAGCAACCACTTCACCGCCGTGGTGGGGCGGACCGCCCAACCCGCTTCGTCGAACTTTCGATAGCTCGTGTTCATCTCGCTCAATCCAATTCGTCGCGCGACGGATAGCAGGTCCCACGCGAAAAGGCGAGACGCGGCGGAAGGCTCCAAATCCCCGCGTCAGGCGTGGGGGGAGTCCATCCTCGGTCGAGGAACATGCGACGCCCTCGCCACATTTTGGACTCAGGCCGCGGCCGCGCGCCGCCGGCGGCAACGCCCTCCCTCGCTTCGCGACCGAGCGGATTTTTCCCAAGCACGGACGGGGGAAAGGGAGGGCGAGGCCGCCGGCCGAGCCGCCGCACCCTTCTTGTGGGGAGTCGAAAATCTCGACACAACCCACCCCTCCGATCCTCCATGGATAATGATGAGGGTTGCTCTCTGAAAATTGAGTTGATCCGTGGATTTTGGGAAGGCCGCGAGGAAGCGCTCCCCCGCTCTCTCCGCCATCAATCCTTGATCTGGAAACCTTCGACGGTTTCCAGGTGGCGAAAAAACTCCTCCTCCGTATCGAAGAGCCGCCCCTTCTCGATATAGCTATCGGTCGTGAACGGGCTCAGTCCCTTTGGATAAATCATGTAGCGGTTCTTGTGGTAATCGCGCGCGTGGCCGAGTTCGTCCATCATTCCCGTGCTCAGCGGCGGACGCTCCAAATAGGGATGAATGGCCAGAGTGGAATCCGTTTTCCCGACGAACCAGTGAAGGTCGCGGTGCACCGTGAAGGCGTAGATCGCCTCTTTGTCGCGAAAATCGTCGAAGTGCGCGCCGATCTCGATCGTCTGCGGATCCACCACGACGGCGTAATGGTTCAAGCGCTCGATCACCGAGTTCACCTGGCGCCGCACCTCGGGTTCCGCGTGGGTCATGCAATAACTGGCGTAGAAGGCGTGGATCTCTGGATAACGAATGAGCTGATAGAGCGACCGAGGCGGCTGTTTCGTGGCCAGCACGAGATGGCGAATCCCCATCATCTTCGCCCAGTCTTCGCTTAGGCTGACCTCTTCGTTCATCCAAGAGAGAATCTCGTAGATCGTGTGATCCCGCGCCTTGATCGCCGCGAGAAAGGCGTCGTCCGCAGGAGGGCTTTCCAAGCGTTTTTGAATGAGCCACTCCGCGTCAATGAGCGTCACGATCAAGTCGGGGCGCACATACTGCTGGATGTAGCGCGCGTCCTTGCACTTTCGATTGACGCGGTTCCATTCGATCGTCGCGGGCGCGCGCACCAAGGCGTATGGCGAAGCCGATTTTTCGATCTCGTAGCCGATGCGGATCCATTCGCGCTCGCGGGTCAGTTCGAAAATATAATCGGTCGTTCCGAGCATCTTCTCCAAGGGCTTTCCCCCGCCGCGCGTGACCATGTCCATCAAGTTGAAGACCGGCACATGCAACCCCTTCGACGCGCAGAGCTTGACGGCCTTTTCCAGATATTCCCGGTCGTCGAGGCCCGCGATCATCCCCGTGACAAGAACGCGCATGGGACACCTCTACCGCACTCGGACGCCGCGTTCACGCCGAATTTCGCCCACTGAAACTGAGCCGGAACGATTCCGTTGGCTCGATCCTTCTCTGAGCCCTTCTCGCGGCGACTCCGGCCTCTTTCGGAGGAGGGCGCCGTCTGCTCGGAAACGGCGGCGAAGATCGCCGCTCGGCAGGGTTCAAATCCGCACTCGCCCTTCCGTAAAGAGACCCCCAAGGCGGGTTCCCTCGCCCCGAAGGACAGGATGAAAGGTTCCGACGGAATGCACGGAATCGTTCCGGCTGGAAGGAGGCCCAAATCCACGGATCCGCTCGATTTTCAGAGAGCAACCCTCATCATCCATGGAGGATCGAAGAGGTGGATCGTGTCGAGATTCCAGACTCCTCACAAGAAGGGTGTGACGGCTCGGCCGGCGGCCTCGCCCTCCCTTTCCATCGTCCATACTTGAGGAAAATCCGCTC
>JABWAM010000306.1 GCA_013360985.1 Verrucomicrobiia bacterium
GTGGCGCGTGTATTGATACGCGAGCGTGTCGACGGCCACTGCGGGGAACTCCTTCTCGATGCGTTCGGCCACTCCGTTCACAAAGCGGATCATCGCCCCGCTTGGCCCGCCCTCCTCGGCATCGACGGCCCTGCAATCGGGACATTGGCAGGCCCCGTGCCAGTCGTTCTGGGAAACGGAGACGAGCGTCGCCTCCGGATGTTTGCGAAGCCATTCGCGAACCGCTCCGGCCATCGCCTCGACCACCTCGGGATTGGTCAGGCAGAGCTGCGCGCGTTCGACGGTGCGCTTCCCTCCGATTTCGGAATACCATTCCGGATGCTCCGCGAAATGCTTCTCCGGAGGCAGCAAGGGGTAGAAGGTATGCACAAAGCCCGCATAGACCGTCTTGCCGCCGTGCCGCTCGAGGAGGTTGGCGGCGTGGCCGTTGCTGAAGTTGCGGGCGGCCCAATCCCCGTCGTAGGCGCTGTGGGAAAACGTCTCGCGGTACTCGAGCCGTGGTTTGTAGGCGCGGTCCACCACCGGCAGGGCCAACCCGGGACGCCGGGGGACGATTTCGCAATCCGGCGCCAGCCAGCGGCAGCCGAGCTCCTCGTCGAGAAAGGAGTAGACCGCGTAGAGAGTGCCGCGCGGCCGCCCGCCCGCCAGGAGCAGGCGGGTTCCCGCGGTGCGTAAGAAGAAACCTTCCCCGCCCAGGTTGGCCCAGTCCGCCCCCGGCGCGAGCTTGTCCGATTCGGCGTCGCGCCCCACCACGAGGGCTAGGTCCGGCAGCGCGCCCCCCTCCTGGACGGGCAGCTCCACTCCGGCGATCTTCCCGAGATATCGCCGCAATTCGTCGGCGGCGTGCCGCTCGGCGGGCGTGGCTCCCTCGCAAAGGCGGATCACGTAGGCGCTGCGGCCGTCCGCGACCAAATCCCGGGGGGCGGCGTGGGAACCGGAGACGAGGCAGAGCGCGGCGAGCAGGGCGGGACGACACATGGGATGCGGGATGGGGATGCGCCACTGCTAGCACGGATCTCCTCTTCCCGCCAACGGCGTGTCGGTGGGAGATCCGATCCAAACTCCGGCCGCAAAGCACTATTTGCCTGTCATTCCGCTATTTGCCTGTCATTCAATCATGGGCGTTTCCGCAAACTGCAGAAACGCATGGTTTGATCGACAGGCTCCCGGAGGATCTCCTTGTCCTTTTGCTCGAAGACGATCCGCCGGTCCACGACGCGGGACATGAAATGGTAGAAGGATCTTCCGGTTCCGAGTAGGCGGACAGCGCGCATGGGGAGGGGTCGGGCCGAGGATTGCGGTGGAGGAAGAAGGAGGGGCGAGGGCGGCCGGACCGTGGAAGATCGGGAAACTGGGGGTTCGCGCAACGATCTTTTTATTAGTCTGACCCTATCTCCGTGAAACAACGGTGTCGAAAACTCCGTCCTAAAAAGTCGCGTAAACGTGGCGTAGCCGGGCCAGGGCGGCCTCCCAGGAAGTCGTGCGGTAGACGAAGTTCCTCAGCCAGCGGATGAATTTCAAAGTCCTCACCGTGAAGCGCTGGAGTGCGGTGGCCACGAAATTGGTCCCTTCTTTTTCCGCCTTTTCCTTTCGTACGGCTTTTCGCTTCCATTCTTTGCGGTTGTCGATTCCCTCAGCCTTGAGCAGGGTTTCCTCCAGCAGCACCATGAGATTATGGGCCAGGCAGAGAAACTGCGCCTGGGTTGATTTCGCCGTGGCACTGCTGCCCCAAGCTTTCTTTTCCACGAGTTTGTTCTTCAGTTCGTCGAAGACTTTTTCGACATCCCACCGCTGCTTGTAGATCAGCACGAGCAAACCTGGCGGCAGGCTCATCTCGGTGGTGAGGTAGACGTAGGTGGTCGCTTCGATGGGATCGACATAGGTGATGCGACGAAGCATCGCTCCGCTCCCTCCGCCAGGGCCCACGTTCTCGTCGGAGAGAACCCCGGCGTTGCGGTGGTCGTCGCGGTCGAAGGAGCGCTCGCCGCAGCGGATGAGCTTCATGTTCTCCTTTTCGCGGGAGATGAAATAGAGACCCGAGGATTGCTTCACCTTGTGCCAGAAGGCGAAGTCGATGCCGGCCTTGTCCCAGGCGAGGATCACCTTCTTGCCCTTGGGCTGACCGCCACGGAGCGCGTCGGTCCCAAGACGCTTGAGCGCGTGCATGTCGTGTTCGCGTTTGCGGCACCCTCCCTGTTCGGCCCCGGCGAGGTGGGAGAGGAAGTGGGTCCGCAGGTCGAGGAGGAAGAAGTGACCCGCGGCCTCCTTGCGCATCGTTCCGCTGCGGTCGAGACACTTCGGATCGTGAACCGCGGCGGCATGATAATGGCCGTCCCCCGCGTAGATGGCAAAGCCTTTGAGTTCCGGAATGGTAGCGAAGGGATCGTCCGCCGAGTCCGCCATCAGCGTGGCCAATCCGGCGTTGATCGAAGCGAGGTTGTTGAGACGGCGCTTGCTTTGAATCGCCTTGAAAAAGAGATCGACGGAGATGTCCGCTCCGCCGCCATCCCCGTGACGCTGGAGGAAGTCGCGGCCGGTGCGCGAGTCGCTCACGCAGCGGAGAACACCGGCGGCGAGATAGGTTTCGTCGGAAATCCGATGGCAAAGGAAGCGGGCTTTCGACCCTGCGAGAGCATCGCGGGCGGGTTGGAAAAAGCGGCGGAAAACGGGTGAATCAGGGTGTTGTGACGAGGCCATGAAAAAATTTTCCGGCTCGAAGCATCAGTCAAACGATGAATCAGCCCATCATCGCTTTTGACTCGCCGCAGTGGGCCGGGAGGGTGATTCGAACCCCCGCCAATCCAGCTTCGGCAACCTCGCGGAAAGTGCCGCCACGGGCCTCCAGGCCGGTGTTTTCAGCGCGAGTTTTCTACACCGTTGC
>JABWAM010000307.1 GCA_013360985.1 Verrucomicrobiia bacterium
CGCTTCGCGGCGCGCGCCTGCGCTCAGGCCGGGCTCTGGGACGACGCGCTGGAGTTTTATCGCGCGCTGGCGACCGACACGCCGAAGCCCTTCGCGCTGCGGGCGATCTGCGAAGAAGCGGCGCGCGCCGCTCTCGGCGCGAAACGTCCGAAAGAAGCGGAGTTTTTCCGAAATCTTGTTCCGCCCGCGCCGCTCGCAACCAACGCGGCGCCCGCGAGGACCGCGAACGGGAGATAGCTGTTCGAGCCATCCCCATCACCCGAAGGAAGGCCGCGTTCCTCATGTTTCCTCTCACCGACACCCACGCGCACCTGGACGACGCCGCGTACGACGCCGACCGGGACGCCATAATCGCGCGCGCGCGCGCCGCGGGCGTGACGCGCATCCTCGCCGTCGGGATCGGCGAACGCTCGATCGCGGCCACCCTCGCCCTGGCGGAAAAGCATGCGGAAGTGTTCGCCGCGGTGGGCGTGCATCCCAACGCCCTCGACGCCCTGCCGGCCGAACGCTGGGACCTCCTTGAGCGCGCGGCGCGCCATCCGCGCGTCGTGGCCGTGGGCGAGACGGGGCTCGACTTCTTTCGTCTCAAGGGCGAAGACCTCGCCGCGGGACGACGCATCCAGCGGGATTTCTTCCTGAGGCAACTCGATCTGGCGAGACGGCTGGACAAGCCTGTGGTCATCCACTGCCGCGAGGCGCTCGAGGAAACGCTTGCGATTTTGCGCGAGTTCGGAAGGTTTCGTCCTGCACCCGGGGTGATGCACTGTTTCGCGGGGAACCGGACGCAGGCGGAGGAGTTTTTCGCGCTCGGTTACACGATCTCGGTGGGCGGCATCCTCACCTTCAAGAACGCGCCCGAGCTTCGCGAGGTCGTCCGCGCGGCGCCGCGCGATCGGGTGATGCTCGAAACGGATTGTCCCTGGCTCGCCCCGACGCCGCACCGCGGACAACGCAACGAGCCCGCTTACATCCGCCTCGTCGCGGAGCGGCTCGCCGAACTTTGGGAAGAACCCCTGGAGATCGTCGCGGAACGCCTCGCGGCCACCGTGCGGCGGGTCTTCGGCATCGTCTGACGCCCTCCGCGCATCACGACCGGATTTTGCGCGCGACGCCTCCGTCGCGCGCGGCGGCGCCGACCGCCTGGGCGACGCGGAGCGCGACCTGCTTGTTGAAGAGGCTGGGCACGATGCATTCCTCGCTGAGTTCTTCGGCGCTCACGCAACCGGCGATGGCGCGCGCCGCGGCGAAATTCATCGCGTCGGTGATCTCGCGGGCGTGGACATCGAGCGCGCCGCGAAAGACGCCGGGGAAAGCAAGCACGTTGTTGATCTGGTTGGGGTAATCGCTGCGCCCCGTGGCGATCACGCGCGCGTACGGCTCGGCTTCCTCGGGGAGGATCTCCGGCACGGGATTCGCGAGGGCGAAGACGATCGGATCTTTCGCCATCCGCTTGAGCGCGCGGAGCGGGAACGTGCCCGGCCCGCTGAGGCCGATGAAGAGGTCCGCGCCGCGCGCGGCGTCTTCGAGAGAGCCGCGGATTTTCGACGGGTTCGTATGGCGCGCGAGCCACGACTTGTGGAAATCGAGGTCGGGGAGGCGGTGCGGCCCGAGGACGCCCCGGCGGTCGCAGCAGAGAATGTCGCGCGCGCCGGCGGACCGAAGCATGCGCACCACGGCGGTCCCCGCTGCGCCGGCGCCGGCGATGAGGATCTTTGCGGCGTACATCTTCTTCCGGACGATCTTGAGGGCGTTGAGCGCCGCGGCGAGCACGACGATCGCGGTGCCGTGCTGGTCGTCGTGGAAGACGGGGATGTCGAGCTCGCGGCGCAGCCGCTCCTCGACCTCGAAGCAGCGCGGCGCCGCGATGTCCTCGAGGTTGATGCCCCCGAACACCGGCGCGATGATCCGGCACGTCTCGATGATCTTCTCCGGGTCGGTCGTGTCCAGGCAGATGGGGAACGCGTCGATGTCGGCGAACTCCTTGAAGAGCATCGCCTTCCCCTCCATCACCGGGATCGCCGCGTACGCGCCGAAGTTGCCCATCCCCAGCACGGCCGTCCCGTCCGTCACGATCGCCACCGTGTTCCGCTTGATGGTCAGCGTCTGGACCTTCTGCGGGTCCTTGGCGATCGCCCGCGCCACCCGCGCCACCCCCGGCGTGTACACCTGGGACAGGATCGTCCGGTCGGTGATCGCGAACTTCGACTGGACGCGGATCTTCCCCCCGAGGTGCATGTGGAAGATCTGGTCCGACACGTTGATCAGGTGGATGTCCTCGAGCTTCCTCACCGCATCCACGATCCGGTTGCCGTGCTCCTCGTTGCCCGCGAACACCTCGAGGTCGCGCACGATCCGGCGCCCGTCCACCGAGATGATCTCGACGGCGCCGAGGTTACCCCCGAGGTGCGCGATCTCCGTCGCCAGCCGGGCAAACGTCCCCGGGCGGTTCTGCAGCTCCACGCGCAGCGTCAGGATGTGGCTCGGGGCGTGGTCGATCGGCGAGAGATTCTCGCCCTCGAAACCCCCACCCTTGGCAGGAACACCACTCATCGTTCACCTCGGCCTTCAGGGAGCTACCATAAAGCGGACCCGCTGACTGGCAAGCCCTTTGGCCCCCGCCACCGTCACCACCAGCTCGTACGTCTTGCCCGGGTAGAACAGGAACTCCCGGAAGGGGCCGTGGCGGTCCGACTCGATCCGCACCGTCCCCTCCGGCCGCGCCAGCCGCAGCGGCACCCCCGGCCGCAACGCGGCACCCCGCCGACCCGTCTCGACGTACCAGAACGACTCGCCCGCTTCGCCCGACTCCTCGCCGCCGAGTACCCTCAGGCTCACCGTCGCCTCGTCGAACTTCCCGAGGTCCGCCGTCCCGCT
>JABWAM010000308.1 GCA_013360985.1 Verrucomicrobiia bacterium
GCGGCCTCGTCCTCCCTTTCCACAGTCTATGCTTGGGAAAAATCCGCTCGGTCGCGAAGCGAGGGAGGGCGCCGCCGCCGGCGGCGCCGCGGCCGCGGCCTGAGCCCAAAAGGTTGCGAGGGCGTCGCATATTCCTCGACCGAGGATGGACTCCTCCCATGCCTTACGCGGGGATTTGGGGGAGGGCTCGCGGGTTGCGGAGCGTCTTTCTTCGGGTCTCCAGGCCTCGACGCCTTCCAATTCTTGATGCGCTGCACATAGGAACTACCGGTCGTGTACAGTTCGCCTCCGCTGAATAAGATTCGGGTATACTGGTCGTGGAGCCTTCCCACGACATGACAGGAAAGGTCCTTCGGATCCACCTGAACGAAGAGGACCCCCCCTTGCTCATCGGTCGCTCCAGTCCAAACCTTTCCGTCCGGGCCGAGCACGAAGCCATTGCTTCGCGCCGGCACGGCGAGATCGCCCTTGAACGTGCCGCAAAAGGTCTCTTTGAAAGACCGCGTCTGCTCGGTCTTCCCCGTTTTGAGGTTCAGCCGGTAGAGCACGCTTGATCCGTCGTCCAACTGCCCCACTCCGACCGCCTCGCCGGCGACGGTCGCCACGATCCCGAGGAGCGCCTTAACCTTCGGCAACGGGGTGTGCTTCGCGACGATCTTCCGCGCTTTGACATCATAGAGAAACAGCGCCCCCTCTTCCGCGGCTTCGCCGGGGAGCTGTTTGTTGTGCTGAACGCGCGTGGCGATCAGGAGCGTGTCTCCCTGGTCGGCTGCCGACATCCAGCCGACCTGGAAGTGGTTGAAGGCCCCTTGATCATCGAACACGCGGGTCTCGCGCCCTTCCCCGTCGCACGACGCCAGCGCGAAACCGTAGAAATAGCGGTGCCGCCGCGCGATGAGGTAGATGCGCCCATCCGAAGCCGGTGTGAGGCAGAGGCCGAGATGCGCCCCGTCGGTGCTCTTCATGAGCGACGCCACCAGGCGCGGGTTGGCTTCGGGGCTCTCCATCGGAATGCCCGGTCTGCCCGGCAACGCGTCCACGGAAGTGGGCGCTCGCGACGTGTCGTAAATGAGCAGGCGAGCGCCGGGATAACCCGCGACGTAAATAGACTTTCCGCGGGAAGCAACCGAATAACAACTCGTCTTGACGGACACGAGTTCGTGGCGTCGGCCCAAGGGATCGGCAATGATCATCGGGCCGTAGCCGCGCCCAACTCCCGCGATGCGTCCGTCCTCCAGCGCGGCAAGGTCGAGGATTGCCTCCGAAGCGAATCCCGCCGCGATCATTCCCTCGCGATATTTTCCCGGAGATTCGTTCTCCGGAATGAAGACGCGGATGCGCGCCTCTCCCTTGGCCAAGGGTGAATCGTCCAGGATGACCTCGGGGCCTTTGCCGGTGAAGCCGGGACGCTCGTCGCTCTGCACCCGCCCCTTCCGCTGATCGGCGGTGATCTCCTCGGCATTCCCGTTCCCGAGGAGCATGTAGACCTTGTTCTTGTTCTCGTCAATGACCTCGGAAAGGTTCCCGTTCACGCTGATCCATCCGTCCGCGGGCCGGCTCGCGAGCGCCTTGCGCTCTCGAGTCTCGCGATGGATCGAGACGAGTTCGGTGGGGCCCGTGCCGCGCAGGGCGCAGTAGATATGCGTCGAATCGATCGAAACGTAGTACACATAACCCGCCTCGGTCCCCGCGCCGCCGACCTTGCCGTAATGCGTGAACCTCCCCGTCTTCGGATCGTAAGTGGCCAGGTCGGTTCCGCTTCCGCCGCCGAGGGCAAGGACGCCGTCCGGAGCGGCCGCCATCGAGTAGAGGGTCGGGGCGGGTTTTTCCCCATCGAACGGCGCTCCGAGGTCCGTGAGTTTGTCGGTTGCCGGATCATAGACCGCGAGGCGCGCGGGCACGTTCATCCCGATCCAGAGTTTGCCGTCGGCCCAAAGCGGTTTCCACGCCTCGAGCGAGGGGACGCAGATCGGAAGCTCGCGGACGGTTCCCTTCTCAAAATCCACCGAGGCGAAGTAGGACTTATGGACTTTGCGCTGGTCTTTTTTGAAATAGATCACCTGCCGCCAGGGAGATTGATCGTTCGCGCGGCCCGTGGGAAGCGCACGCCGAATCAAGTATGCGCTCGGCAGACCGATCGGTTCGGCCTCAAGAACGGGGACTTCCCCCTCGACCAGCTTTTCCATGACCGGAGCGGGCGACGTCGCGGGCGGCGAGGCGTCCGGCGCTGCCGCCCTTCCCGACACGATGACGCCACAACACGAGAACGCGCAAACGATGAGCGGAGCCACAAGAGATGGAAGACGCATGCCGTCAGGATGCCGTCTTCAAAAGGAGATGGCGAGCCTCTCCTTCGACTCTTCGCGAACGGCCCTTGGAGGAAAGAGTCGGTCTTCGTGGATCACTCCGGTTGCCGACGGACCACCCAAATCCACGAATGCGCCCCATTTTCAGAGAGCAACCCTCCTCATCATCCATGGAGGATCGGAGAGGTGGGGCGTGTCGAGATTCCGGACTTCCCACAAGAAGGATGCGACGGCTCGGCCGGCGGCCTCGCCCTCCTTTTCCACCGTCGATGCTTGGGAAAAAATCCGCTCAGTCGCGAAGCGAGGGAGGGCGCCGCCGCCGGCGGCGCCGCGGCCGCGGCCTGAGCCCAAAAGGTTGCGAGGGCGTCGCATGTTCCTCGACTGAGGATGGACTCCTCCCACACCTCACGCGGGGATTTTTGGGGGCCACCCAAATCCACGGATCCGCTCGATTTTCAGAGAGCAACCCTCCTCATCATCCATGGAGGATCGGAGAGGTGGGGCGTGTCGAGATTCCTGACTCCTCACACGAAGGGTGTGACGGCTCGGCCGGCGGCCTCG
>JABWAM010000029.1 GCA_013360985.1 Verrucomicrobiia bacterium
CTGGCCGGCGGCCGGCGCCGCGGGGCCGCAGACTTTCCGCCTGCACGCCTCCGGCGGCGGCGCCACGTGGTCCACCGCACGCACCCTCGAAGTGCTTCCTTCCTCGACTCGCGGCAGCCGCCTCCTCGGCGGCGCCTGGGTCAGCCTCACCTGCTGGAGCGAGGTGGAGGGAACCTACTGGAATGCCTGCCTCCGCACCTTCACTGAAGAGGACTGGCGCGAGTTGGCGCGCGGGATGCATCGCCTGGGGATGAACCTGATCATCCTCCAGCATACCTGGCACCACCGCGCCTGGTACGGCGCGCACTATCACACCATGACGGCGGAGAACTACCGTCAAACCTATGCGGGACAGGCCTTTTATCCCTCGCGCCTGTGGCCCGGGCGCATGGAGATCGCCGCGCGCGACCCGGTGGAAGCCATCCTCGACGAAGCGGACCGCCTCGGCATGCAGGTGATGCTGGGCGTCGGTCTCTACGCGCATTTCGATTACACGGCCGGCTCGCTGGCCTGGCATCAGGACGTCCTCACCGAACTGTGGGAACGATATGGCGGGTATGCCTCGCTCTATGGATGGTACATCTCGGAGGAAATGGGCGGAGGACTCAAGCCGCACGAAACGCGCTACTGGGACCAGACCGAAACCTTCCGCGCCGAAGTCCTGACCTTCTTCCGGGAGTTGCGGGCCCTGTGCGACCGCCTGGCTCCGGAAACGCTGATCATGCTGGCGCCGAGCAGCCACCATCACGATGAAGCATCCGAAACATGGGCGCAGTTGGCGCGATCCTGCGACATCTTTTGCATCCAGGGCTACCAGCGCGCCCCGGTAGACGGCGTACCGGTCGAGGAAAACATCCGCCACATGCAAGCGATCTGCGATGCGGCCGGCAATCACTTATGGATGGACCTGGAGGCCTTCGGCTTCGAACACCCGCAAAAATCCGGCCCCCAACGCGAGGGCTATTTCCGCCCGCTGCCCGACGGCACCCTGGACTGGATCCAGGTTCCGCTGGTGCCCCAGTCCATGGAGGCGCTTTCCGAGGACCTCGCCCGCTTCACCCAATTCGAATTCATCTGCGCCTACCAATATCCGGGGATCTTCTGCGCGCCCGACGCGAAGAAGGTTCCCGGCGGCCCGGCGGCGGTGCGACTTTTCGAAGCCTACCGGAAATACCGAACCCTCTCCATAAAATGACGCCGCCCCGTCCCCATGATCCCGCCCAAACCCTTCTTCCGTACGCCATAAATTCCGCCGCGAACTCAACGCGCGCGTCATCCCCTTCCGGCGGAAGCACTGCCTCGACCGGAGTATGGCGGGTCCGTCAGAAAGAGGGTTTTGAATTCCCCCTTGTTCCCCCGCCGGCAGGACACGCGATCGCTCCCCGCTGAGGCGTCGGCTCATCCTCCGCCGGGGCGGCAATCTTTGTCGCAATGCTTCGTGACTTCAGCGCCGGGCAGTTTCCGATCAATGGGGGGAGCGTTGCTTGCCATTGAAAATGCCTTGCGAGCCGTGTTGGAGAACGCCGGCGCGATCCACGTCTCCAAATCTCCGCGGAAGGCGTGGGAGGAGTCCATCCTCGGTCGAGGAACATGCGACGCCTTCGCCATCGCTGAAATTTGGAGTTGCGCATGTCGGAAGATCGGCGTAGCCTGGGGTTTCCTGCGCGAGAATCGCAGGGAGCGCCCCCGGGGCGCTGAACATCGGGCGGGAAGCCGCGCCTCGGCCCCCGCTGGAACCCGTGAGCCCTTTCGCCGGGCTCACACAACCCCCCGCCGGCGTTTTCCTCCCACGGAAATTGCGCCCTCGGAGAAAGGCATTATGCAGTCGGTAATGAAGGAATGGCTCGAGAAACGATCAAAATCGTTTGCCGAGCAGAGTCTCGTCAAAGGAACCATCCTCGAAGTTCGTCCGAAAGACGTCCTCGTGGACATCGGCTACAAGTCGGAAGGCCTGATCCCCCTCGATGAGTTCCCCGACCCGTCGGTCGCCGCTGTCGGTCACGAGATCGAAGTGCTCCTCGAACGCTTCGAGGGTCAGGACGGCATGGTGCAGCTTTCTTTCGCCAAGGCCGAGATCAAGAAGAACTGGGAAAAAATCGTAACGGCCTGCAACGAGGGAGTCACAATCACCGGCAAGGTCACCAAGAAGGTCAAGGGCGGCCTCATGGTGGACATCGGCGTGGAGGCGTTCCTGCCCGGCTCGCAAATCGATGTGTCTCCCCCGCGCGATCTCGACGTCTATGTGGGCAATACCTACGAGTTCAAGGTCCTCAAGATCAACCAGGACCGCAAGAACATCGTCCTCTCTCGCCGCGAGCTGATCGAGCAGGAGCGCGACGCGAAGAAGCAAAAGCTCCTCTCCGAGATCAAGGCCGGCGACATCCGCCCCGGCACGGTCAAAAACATCACCGATTTCGGGGCGTTCATTGATCTCGACGGCCTCGACGGCCTCCTCCACATCACTGACATGACCTGGGGCCGCCTCGGGCATCCCTCCGAGATGCTCAAGGTCGGTCAGGTCCTCGAGGTGCAGGTGCTCGAAATTGACCGCGAGAAGGAGCGCGTCTCGCTCGGCCTCAAGCAGCGCACAAGCAACCCGTGGGAGAAGATCGAGGAGAAGTTCCCGGTCGGCGCCCGCGTCAAGGGCAAGGTGGTCAACCTCCTGCCCTATGGCGCTTTCGTGGAGCTGGAGCCCGGCATTGAAGGGCTCGTCCACGTGAGCGAGCTCTCCTGGACCAAGAAAGTGGCGCGACCGAGCGACATGCTCACCCAGGGGCAGGAGGTCGAGGCGGTGATCCTCTCCGTGCAAAAGGCCGAGCAAAAAATCTCGCTCGGCATCCGCCAGCTCGAGATGAATCCGTGGGACACGGCGGCCGAGCGGTATCAGACCGGCAACCGCGTCAAGGGCAAGGTTCGCAATCTCACCACCTACGGCGCCTTCGTCGAGTTGGAGGATGGCATCGACGGCATGATCCACGTCAACGACATGTCCTGGACGCGCAAGATCAATCACCCGAGCGAGCTTCTCAAGAAGGGCGACGAGGTGGAGTGCATGATCCTCGAGGTGGACGTGGCCCAGCAGCGCATCTCGCTCGGCCTCAAACAGACCGGCGAAGACCCGTGGACGAAGATCGGCGAGATGTTCAAGATCGGCGACGTCGTCTCCGGCAAGATCACGAAGATCGCTTCCTTCGGCGCCTTCGTGCAACTCAACAACGATATCGACGGCCTCGTTCACATTTCGCAGATCCAGGAGGGCCACGTGGACAAGGTGAAGGGCGTTCTCAAAGTCGGGCAGGACGTCACCGCGCGCGTGATCAAGGTGGATACCGAGAACCGCCGCATCGGCCTCAGCATCAAGGCGGCGAACTACACGATGGAACAGATCGAGCGCGAATCCGCCGCGATGGACACCCTCAAGCCGGGCGAAGACCTCGGCGCGATGGAGCACGCCTTCGAGCAGGCGCGCAGGTAGCCCCGCAGCGAACGGCGCGGGTTGACTCGGCGCCGTTTTGCGGCAACTTCCGCTCCGAACCGGACGATCGTTTCCCATGAAATTCCCTCTTCCACAACGCGGCCTCGGCCGCCTCTCGCGATGACCGAGGCCGCCCACGGCATCACGCAGCAAGCGCCGGTGCTCCTTCATTGGGGGCCGGTCCCGGTCTCCAACGCGATGGTCGTTTCCTGGATCGTCACGCTGGCGATCGTGTTCATGGCGCGCGCCGCGGCGGGAAAGGTCGCCCTCGTGCCGAAGGGGATGCAGAACTTTTTCGAGTTCACGATCGAAACGCTCTACGAGACGATCGAGGGGATCATGGGGGCGCACCTGACCCGCCGCACGTTTTGGTTCTTCGCGAGCGTCTTTCTCTTCATCCTCTTCTCGAACTGGGCGGGCCTGATCCCGCTCGTCGGCAATCTCACCGTCGAAGGCGCCGACGGCCATCGCGTCGGGCTGCTGCGCGCGGTGAACTCCGACCTGAACATGCCGCTGGCGATGGCCACGCTCTACGGCATCCTCTGGTTTTATTGGTCTCTTCGAGAGATCGGCCCCATCGGCATGCTGAAGCATATCTTCGGAGTCAAGGGGGGCCTCGCCGGCGCGCTCAAGTGGTGCCTCATGCCCATCTTCTTCGCCGTCGGCCTCATCGAAGTCATCTCCATCCTCTTCCGCCAGGTCTCGCTGCCGCTTCGGCTCTACGGCAACATCTTCGCGGGAGAAAACCTCCTCGAAGTGATGACCCATCTCGGCACCGGTGCCCACGGCGCCCTGGTCCTCCTCGGCGGACTGCTTCCGCTGCCCTTCTACTTTCTCGAGGTCTTGGTCGGCTTCGTTCAAGCCCTCGTCTTCATGCTTCTGACCTCCGTCTTCACCGGCATGATGTGCCAGCATGAGGAGGAGGCCCACTAGACCCTTTTCGTGGCCGCGCCTCGCGCGGTCCGCAAGCACCCAACCCCAAACCCCTACCCAAACATCCCTATGGCACTCCCCATCGCAGAGATCGTCTACAACGCGAAATTCGCCGTCGCGATCGCCGGCGCCGGCGCGGCAATTGGCATCGGCCTCATCGGCTATGCCGCCGCCAGCGCGGTCGGCCGCAACCCCGGCGCCTTCGGTAAAGTCCTTACGATCTCCATCATCGGCATGGCGCTCGCCGAAGCGATCGCCTTCTACGCCCTCTTCCTCGGTTAAGGAATCGGGAATCTCCCGGCGCGGCGGTCTTCCGCCGCCGCGCCCCCGCTCTCATGGACCAGATCAAACAGGTGCTGGACTCGTTCGGCGTCAACTGGCCGGCCTTCCTCGCGTCGCTCGCGAACTTCATCATCCTGCTCATCATCCTCCAGCGTTTCGCCTATCGCCCGCTGCTCCAGGTGCTCGACGAACGGAGGCGGCGCGTGGCCGAATCGCTCCAACAAGCCGAGCAGATCAAAGCAGAACTGGCGAAGACCCAAGCCGCGCGCGACGCGGTCCTCGCCGAGGGACGTCAGGCCGCCCAGCGCATGATTGACGAGGCTCGCCAGGCCGCCGAACGCCTCCGCGACGCGAAACTCGCCGAGGCGACTGCCGCCGCGCAAGACCTCCTCCGCAAGGCCGAACAGGCCGGACGTCAGGAGCACGACCGCCTCATGGCCGAGCTCCGCCGCGAGATGGTCGGCCTGGTCGTCGCCACCACCACGCGCGTCACAGGCAAGATCCTCACCGCTGACGATCAGCGCCGCCTCGAATCCGAAACGCTCAAGGAACTCGCCGCATGAAATCCCGCCGCGACAGCCGTCGCACGGCGCGTCGGCTCCTGCGCGCCTGTATGGCGCACGGCCAGCTCGATGGGGAACGCGTCCGCCGCACGACACAACTCCTCGGCGCGCGAAAGCCGCGCCAGGGCCTCGCCGTGCTCGAGGAGTTCGCCCGCCTCGTACGCGCCGAGACCGCGCGCTGGAAGCTCCACGTCGAATCCGCCGCGCCACTGTCCGCCGAACGCCTCGCCGAAATTACGACGCTCCTCGCGGCGCGCGCCCGCGGCGCCGTGGAAACCACCGCCTCCGTCAACCCCGCGCTGCTCGGCGGTCTCCGCCTCCGTTTGGGGAGCGACGTCTGGGACGGCTCCGTGGCGCAGCGGCTGCGCCGGCTCGGGAGTATCTCCAAGAACGTCGCGCCGATCAGCGCGAGGTAGCTCTCTTTTCCCATTTCCCCTTCCCATTCCTCATCTCTCATTTCTTCTCGCCATGTCCACACTCCTCCAAGAAATCGAATCACAGATCGCGAACCTCAAAACTTCCGTCGCTAAACAAAACGTCGGCGTCGTCCGCGAAATCGGCGACGGCGTCGCCCGCATCGAGGGCCTCAGCGACGTGATGCTCAACGAGATGATCGAGTTCCCCGGCGGACTCTATGGCCTCGCCCTCAACCTCGAAGAAACCGAGGTCGGCGCGATCATCCTCGGCGACTACGCCCACGTGAAGGAGGGCGACGAAGTCAAGACCACCGGCCGACTCCTCCAGGTCCCCGTCGGCCGACCGCTCCTCGGACGCGTCGTCAACGCGCTCGGTCAACCCCTCGACGGGAAAGGCCCCGTGTCGTCCAAGGACTTTTATCCCGTTGAAAAGATTGCCCCCGGCATCATCAAGCGCCGCGGCGTTTCCCAGCCCGTTCAGACCGGCATCATGGCGATTGACGCGATGATCCCCATCGGACGCGGCCAGCGCGAGCTCATCATCGGCGACCGCGCCACCGGAAAGACCACCATCGCGGTGGATACGATCATCAATCAGGCGCGCCTCAACCGCGCCGCCGAGACTGCGGGGGATCGCGACGCCCGCCCCCTCTACTGCATCTACGTGGCCGTCGGACAGAAAAACTCGAGCATCGCCCGCACGATCGGCGTGCTGGAGGCCGAGGGCGCGATGCCCTGGACGATCATCATCGCCGCGTCCGCCTCGGACACCGCGACGAATCAGTACCTCGCCCCCTTCGCGGGCGCCGCGATGGGCGAATGGTTCATGGACCACGGCATGGATGCGCTCATCGTCTACGACGATCTTTCGAAGCACGCCGTCGCCTACCGCCAGGTCTCGCTCCTGCTCAAGCGTCCTTCGGGGCGCGAGGCGTACCCTGGCGACGTCTTTTACCTCCACTCGCGCCTCCTGGAGCGCGCCGCGCGTCTCAGCGAAAAGGCGGGGAACGGTTCGCTCACCGCCCTTCCCATCATCGAAACGCAGGCGGGCGACCTCTCCGCCTACATCCCCACGAACGTCATCTCGATCACCGACGGACAGATCTTCCTCGAAACCGACCTCTTCTATCAGGGCGTGCGCCCCGCGATCTCCGTCGGCACCTCGGTCTCGCGCGTCGGTTCCGCCGCGCAGATCAAGGCGATGAAACAGGTCGCCGGCAAGGTTAAGCTCGAGCTCGCCCAATACCGCGAGATGGCCGCTTTCGCCCAGTTCGGCTCCGATCTCGACGCGAAGACGCGCGCCCTCCTCGACCGCGGACAACGCACCGTCGAGGTCTTCAAACAGGTCCAGTATCAACCTCAACCGGTCGAGGTCCAGGTCCTGGTCCTCTGGGCCACCACGAACGGGTCCCTCGACGATCTTCCCGTGGAGAAGGTGAAGGCCTTCCAAAACGGCCTCGTCGAGTTCGCGGCGACGCGCAAGGCCGCGCTCCTCGAACAGATCCGCCGCGAGCGCGTGCTCACCGACGCCCTCGCCGCCGACCTCAAGGCGTGCGTCGAAGAGTTCAAAGCGGGGTTCAAGGCGTAAGACGCGCGTCCTGAATCCCTTCCCGCGGACCCTTCCCATCGACCACCCGCTTCCCCTCCCGCCTCCCGCCTCCTCCTCCCATGGCCAACACCCGCGACATCCGGCGTCGGATCAAGTCCGTCCGCAACACGGCTCAGATCACGAAGGCGATGCAGATGGTCGCCGCCTCGAAGATGCGCAAGGCGCAGCAGTTGGCCCTTTCGGGCCGCCCTTATGCGGAGTTGATGAATTCCGTGCTCGCGCATTGCGCCGTCCGTTGCGACCTCGAGGCCCACCCGCTCCTGGAGAAGCGCGAAGTCCGCCGCACGGGCGTGCTCCTCATCTCCACGGACAAGGGACTTTGCGGCGGCCTCAACGCCAATCTGCTTCGCGAGGCCGCGAAACTCGACCGCGACCGGACGCGCATCGTCACCCTCGGGCGCAAGGGGCGCCAAGGCATGGCGCGCCTCGGCTATCACCTCGTCGCCGACTTCGAGATGCGCGACACCCCGGGGATCGCCCACAGCAAGGCCGTCTCCCAATTCCTCATCGAGGAATTCCTTCGCGGCGCCATTGACGAAGTCGAGGTGGTTTACTCGGAGTACGTCTCCACGATCACCCAGCGTCCGGTGCGGCGAACGCTCCTTCCGATCCAACGCCTCCGCCGGCTCAGCACCCGCCTCCAGGGCGATTCCGAAGACGAAGAGCCCGCGCTCGAATCTCCCGCAGGCGAGCCCACCTTCGAACCTTCCGCCGCCGAGGTGCTCAACGCCCTCCTCCCGCACTACCTCCATTTCCAGGTGTTCCAGTGCTACCTCGAGGCGAAGGCGAGCGAACAATCCGCCCGCATGGTCGCCATGAAGAACGCCACCGACAACGCCCTCCAGATCGTCAAGGACCTCACCCTCCAATACAATAAGGTCCGCCAGGCGAGCATCACCAACGAGCTCCTGGAGATCTCCACCGCCCAGCTCGCGATGGCCTGACCTCCCTTTCGGATCCTCCCCAACCCTTCACATACTTCACTCCTGATCATTTCTCGTTTCTCACCTCTCCCCTCCCACCCTTCACCTCTCACCCCCTCTTGTCCATGAGCCAAGGCCACATTGCCCAAGTCATCGGCGCCGTTGTTGACGTCGAGTTCGCCGACAGCGCCGTTCCCGCCATCTTCAACGCCCTCGAGGTCCAGGCGCCCGCCGGGAAACTCGTCCTCGAAGTCCAACAGCACCTCGGCGAAGGCTGGGTGCGCACCATCGCGATGGGATCGAGCGAAGGCCTCAAGCGCGGCCTCCCCGTCAAGGACACCGGCGCCCCGATCTCGGTGCCCGTCGGCGAGGGCGTCCTCGGCCGCGTCTTCAACGTCCTCGGCGATCCCGTGGACGAGAAAGGCCCCGTGACGTTCGCGAAGCGTTACCCGATCCATCGCCCCGCCCCCGCCCTCGTGGATCAGGAGACCAAACCTTCCATCCTCGAGACCGGCATCAAGGTGATCGACCTCATCTGCCCCTTCACCAAGGGCGGCAAGGTGGGCGCCTTCGGCGGCGCCGGCGTGGGCAAGACCGTGGTCATCATGGAGCTCATCAACAACATCGCCAAGGCGCACGGCGGCTACTCCGTCTTCGCCGGGGTCGGCGAGCGCACCCGCGAAGGCAACGACCTCTACCAGGAAATGTCGGAGGCGGGCGTCATCGACCAAAAAGATCTCTCAAAGTCCAAGGTCGCGCTCGTGTACGGCCAGATGAACGAACCGCCGGGCGCGCGCCTCCGCGTCGCCCTCTCCGGCCTTGCGATGACCGAATACTTCCGCGACGAGAAGAACCAGGACGTGCTCCTCTTCATCGACAACATCTTCCGGTTCTCCCAGGCGGGTTCGGAGGTTTCCGCCCTCCTCGGACGCACGCCGAGCGCCGTCGGATATCAACCCACGCTCGCCGCCGAGATGGGCGACCTCCAGGAGCGCATCACCTCCACCAAAAAAGGCTCGATCACCTCCTTCCAGGCGGTCTATGTCCCCGCGGACGACCTCACCGATCCGGCGCCCGCGACCACGTTCGCCCACCTCGACTCGACGATCGTTCTTGAGCGCTCGATCGCCGAACTCGGGATTTATCCCGCGGTGGATCCGCTCGCCTCGACCTCCAAGGCGCTCGCGCCCGAGATCGTCGGCCAGGAACATTACGAGGTCGCCCGCGGCGTGCAGCGGACGCTGCAGCGCTACAAGGACCTGCAAGACATCATCGCGATCCTCGGCATGGACGAGCTCAACCCCGAGGACAAGCTCACCGTCTTCCGCGCGCGCAAGATCCAACGGTTCCTCAGCCAGCCGTTCCACGTCGCCGAGGTCTTCACCGGCACCAAGGGCGAATACGTCTCCCTCAAAGAGACGATCCGCGGTTTCCAGGAAATCCTCGACGGCAAGCACGACGACAAACCGGAAGCCTCCTTCTATATGAAGGGCGGCATTGACATGGTGAAGGCCTGATGGCCGACGCGCGCATAAAAAAGGCCTCCGCCTGCATCTCGACGCCTCTGCCCAACGTACGCCCCGTCCTTCGCGCTGGCCGCTCCAACTTCGCGTTTCCCTCCCCATGCCTCTCCTCCTCGAAATCGTGACGCCGGAGGCGAAGACCTTCTCCGGCGACGTGGAAAGCGTCGTGCTTCCCGGCGCGCAGGGCGAGTTCGGCGTTCTGCCGGGCCACGAACATCTCATCACCGGGATCGAGCCCGGCGAGTTGGAGATCACCCAGAACGGACAAAAATCCTGGCTCGCGGTCGGCAGCGGGTTCGTGGAGATCCGCAACGACCGCGTCGCCGTGCTCACCGACATGGCCATCCGCGTCGAGGACATCGATGAGAACGCTGTCGAAGAAGCGCGCCGACGCGCCGAAAAGGCGATCGCCGACGCGGGCCATCCCGACGAGGCCGCGCGCGCCACGCTGCAGCGGTCGCTCGCCCAGTTGAACGTCAAACGACGGCGGCGCCATTGAGCCGCGCGGCGTAGATCTCCTCGAGCTTCGCAATCATGCGCTCGAGGGAATAGCGTTCCGTCACCCGCGCGCGTCCGCGCTCGGCGAGCGCGCGCGCCAACTCGGGGTCGGTCAAAACCCGCAGGATGTTTTCTGCGAGGACATCGGGTTGATTCGGCTCGCAGAGCAACCCCTCGACGCCGGAGGTAATGACCTCGGGGATTCCCCCGATCGCCGTCGCGACGACGGGGCGTTTCATG
Organism: Verrucomicrobiia bacterium; assembly: GCA_013360985.1. Lineage (GTDB taxonomy): Bacteria > Verrucomicrobiota > Verrucomicrobiia > JABWAM01 > JABWAM01 > JABWAM01. The sequence goes on from JABWAM010000029.1 coordinate 10,463, forward strand.
GCGAGAGCCTGGAGGAGCGCCTGCGGAACACCTTCGTTCGCGTAGGAAGGCAGCACGAACAGGTCCAAATCGCACAAGACCTGCGGCACCTGATCGCGGTGGCCGATGAGGAAGACGTAATCCTCGAGGTTCATGCGCAGCAGGTCGGCTTCGATATTCGCCCGCCGCGGGCCTTCCCCCGCGATCACGAAATAGGCGGAGGGGACCCGCGCTTTCACCAGTTGCGCGGCATGCAGCAGGTCGGGATGCCCCTTCCAACTGCGCAACACGGAAACCATCCCCACCAGCAGGGCGTCGGACGGCAGGCCGAGTTCTTCGCGAAGCCGACGCCGACGCTGGCCGCAATCGAAGAGGCTGAGGTCCACCCCCGTGGGCACCGCGGCGATGCGCTGAGGATCGAACCCGTTGAAGCGCACCATATCGCGCGCGATCCCTTCGCTCGTGGTGATGATGAAGTCGTGCATCCGCTGATAGACGAGGCGCGTGAGCCATCCGCGGGAGATCGGCGCGGAGATGTGCCGCGTCTTGATCACCAACGGCGTGCGCGCGCGCCGCGCCGCGCAGCCGGCCAGCCAACTGTCGCGCGAGCTGTGCGTATTCACCACGGTCACCTTTTCCGCGCGCAGAAAGTCGCTCAGCCACCTCAGGTTCGAAAAGAAATCCTGCCGCCGCATGGAGAGCGGATGCGTCTCGATCCGCGCATCCAACCCGCGGCGGAAAATGTCGCTCGACGGCGGCGCGACCAGGATCGTGCGGTGCCCGCGCTTCGCCATCTCCCTCATCTCGATCATCACGCGAATCTCCTGCCCGCCCCAGCCCTCCGAGGCTTCGGTATGAAGAATCGTCTGCTTGGCAAAGAGAGGCGGCATATCAGGGAAAAGGATCGCGAGACCGCGAGATTTTGTGATAAACTGGGCCGTTCCGCAATGAAACACCTTCGCGTCTCGCTCCTCGAACTCCTCCGCCGCGCGTCGGCCGAGATTCCGGATGACGTCCATCGGGCGATCCTTCGCGCCCTGCGCGCGGAAGCGAGACACACCATCGCCGAGCAGGCGCTCGAGATCATCCGCCGCAACATCGCGCTCGCGAAAAACAAATCGCAGCCCATCTGCCAGGACACCGGCTCGGTTCTCTTTTTCGTCCGCGTCCCGCGCGGCCTCGATCAGATCGCCTTTCAACGCGACGCGCGCGCCGCCGTCCTTGCCGCCACCCGCAAGGGATATCTCCGCCAGAACTCCGTGGATTCTCTCACGGGAAAGAACGACGGCACCAACCTCGGCCCCGGCGCGCCCGCCTTCCATTTCGAGCAGTCCCGCAGCGACCGCGCCGAGGTGCGCCTCGTCCTCAAGGGCGGCGGCTGCGAAAACGTCGGCGCCCAGTATTCGCTGCCCCACGAAAAGCTCGGCGCGAACCGCGACCTCGAGGGCTGCCGCCGCGCGATCCTCGACGCCGTTCTCCAGGCGCAAGGCAAAGGCTGCGGCCCCGGCGTCCTCGGGGTTTGCATCGGCGGCGACCGCGCGACCGGCTATCTGCACTCCAAGGAGCAATTCCTCCGTCATCTCGACGACCGGAACCGCGTGCCAGCCCTCGCGCGTCTGGAAAAAAACATCGTGGAAACGGCCAACCGCCTCGGCATCGGCCCGATGGGTTTCGGCGGCAAGACGACCCTCCTCGGCTGCAAGATCGGCGTGCTCAACCGCCTGCCGGCCAGCTACTTCGTCAGCGTCAGCTACATGTGCTGGGCCTTCCGCCGCCAGGGGGTTGTCCTCGAAAGAAACGGGCGGATCCAACGTTGGCTCTACTGAACCAAACCGTTCTGGACGGCATGCCGGCTTCGACCATTTGCGGGCCAGCGCTCTTCGCCGCGGTGGGAAGAGCGCGGAAGCGGCGAGGCTGGCCGCTCCATCATCCTTCGGAAAGCCTCGGCCTTCGCCTGGAGGCCCTTTCCGTCAAACGTCGAACGTCGATCCTCGGCCCATGCCTCCGGCGCGCCCTCCATGTTCGTTGACCGCGTCAAAATTTACGCCAAGGCGGGCGACGGCGGCAAGGGCTGCGTCTCCTTCCGCCGCGAGAAGTTCGTGCCCAAGGGCGGCCCCGACGGAGGCAACGGCGGAGACGGAGGCGATGTGATCCTTCGCGTGGATCCGCACACCAGCCATCTCTCCGATCTCCTCTATCAGCCGCGCTTGCTCGCCGCGCGCGGCGAGCATGGGCGCGGGAAAAATCAATATGGCCGCTCTGCGCCTCCGCTCCGCGTCAAGGTGCCGCCCGGCACCGAGGTGCGCCGCCTGCCCGAAGGCGGCTTCGTCGCCGACCTCGTGACGCCGGGGAGCGAGTTCGTTCTCTGCAAGGGAGGACGCGGCGGACGCGGGAACGCCGTCTTCCGCAGCTCGACGCATCAGGCCCCGCGCGAATTCGATCCCGGCGCGCCCGGCGAAGAGGGAGACTTCGAGCTGGAGCTCAAAACGGTCGCCGACCTCGGCCTCGTCGGCTTTCCGAACGCCGGCAAATCCACCCTGCTTACCCGGATCTCCCGCGCGCGCCCCAAGGTGGGCGCTTATCCCTTCACCACCCTTCATCCCGTCGTCGGCGCGATGGAGTTCGAAGACTGGGGAAAACTCACGATCGCGGACATCCCGGGGCTCGTCGAAGGCGCGCACCGCAACGTCGGGCTCGGCCACGGGTTCCTCCGTCACATCGAACGCTGCCGCGCCCTCGTGATCCTGCTCGACATGGCCGGAAGCGAAGGACGCGATCCCCGATCCGATTACGCCGCGCTTCTCAAGGAACTCGAGCTCCACAACCCGCGCATCCTCCACAAACCGCGCCTCGTCGTCGCCAACAAGATGGATCTCCCCGGCGCCGCCGAACATCTGCGCCGCTTCCGCCGCAAGTTCCGCATAAAACCGTTCCTCATCTCCGCCGAGAAGGGCGAAGGCCTCGCCGAACTGAAACAGGCCCTCCGCGCAGCCGTCGGCGCCCCGCCGGCCCCCGGCTTCACGCACGAGCACTCTGCCCTTCCGTCCTCGACGAAAAACCGCATCTAGGAGCCAGGAGGCGCGCCCTCCCGAAACCACGACGGGGGAGGCAGGCCTCTGGCCCGCCACTCACCCCATCGTCGCGAGCATCGCGAGGGTGACCTCGCCGTGCATCGGCTTGCCGGCGACGAACTCGAGCACCTGGTCCACCGCGCTGCGCCCCTGGCGGAAACAGCCGTTTGTCGCGTGTCCCGCGAGATGCGGAGTCAGGACGACGTTCGGCAGCGTCCGCAGCGGACTGTCTTTGGCGGGCGGCTCAGGATCGGTGACGTCAATAAAGGCAAAAATCCGTTGCGTCGCGAGCTCCTCGACCATCGCCTTTTCGTCCACGATCGCGCCGCGCGCGGTGTTGATGAAAATCGCCCCGTCTTTCATCGCCCGAAAATGTTCCCGCTTCAGCAGATGACGCGTCGCGGGAAGGCTGGGGGCATGCAGGGTCACCACGTCCGCGCGGTTCACCAACTCGTCGAGGCCGACGAGCGTCGCGCCGAGTTCCTTCGCCCTCTCGGGCTTCAGAAAGGGGTCGGTGATCAGGACGCGGCATTCGAGCGCGCGGAGCAACGTCAGCAGATGCAGCCCGACCTTGCTCGCCGAGATCACCCCGATCGTCAGTCCGAACGGCTCGCGCACCACCGCGCGCGAAGTCCCGAGCTTCGGGTCGTGCCAGTTCCCGGCGCGCGTCCAATCGCGCGCGGGGAAAACTCCCTTCAGCCCGCAGAGGATCATGCCGAGCGCAGTCTCCGCCACGCCGACCGCCAGCGCCCCGTTGCAGGTCCCCACGCGGATCCCGCGCTTCCAGGCCTCCTCGGAAACCAGGTTTTTCACGCTCCCCGCCGAGTGGACCAGGACGCGAAGGTTTCCGGCGGCCGCGACCTCTTCCGCCGTGATCGGCATCATCCCCCAGCCGGTGATCATCACCTCGGCCTCCGCGAGATGTCGGCGCACGAACGCCTTGAGCGCGGCGACCTCGGGAAGTTCGCCGGCGAGTTTCCCCGAGGCGGCGAACTCCGCGGACGCGTTGCCCGCCGCGAAATCGGGCGCGATCACCGCGTGCGCGGCCGCGAGGCGATCGAGGTCTTCCCTGCGGAAACAGCGGGCGATCGTCGAGGGAGGAAGGTTGAAGAGAATTTTCATGGAACGACGCGATTCTGTTCATGGGCCGCGCGACATCAAGCCGATTGCGCGTCGCGCCACGGATGCGCCGATTCAGGCCCGGGGCCGAAAGCGAGACGCGAACACCTCGGCATTCCGCGCGCGAAACGCCAACGCTCCGCATTCCCCACAAACGACGGCATCTGGCATCGCCTCGAGACCGAAGCCGACGGAGTTTCCCAAACGCACAACCTCTTCGCTCTGGCGAAAGAAAAACGGGAACGCACCCGGCAACCGGTCAAACCGCGGGACGAAAAGTCTGTTTCAGACGCGAAAACGGCGGCGCCAGGCGCGGAGGCGGCTCTCGACCTGGCGCGGGCCCGGCGATCCTTCGACGGCGTCGCGGCGATTCAGCGCGCGGCGCAGATCGAGCGCCGCCTTCGCGCACGACGGAAACTGCGGATGCGCCTTCCGCCACTCGTCCGCC